>JBAQJG010000268.1:0-2261 GCA_049300145.1 Chthoniobacterales bacterium
TGTTACGATTTTCGCTTGGGAGATCTGACTTAGCAGGCGTCCGATCGAGAAGTATTCCACTCGTGTCGCGCAGGAGGCCATAGGCCCACGAGAAAACAACGCCGCTGCCGACCAAACCGACCACTGGGTCGAGCCACGACCAGCCGAAGAATTTGCCGGAAGTCAGCGCAATGATCGCGAGGAACGTCGTAAACGCATCGGCCAGGACGTGCAGATACGCCGCACGCAGATTCAGGTCATGATCATGGCCGTGCGAATGACTTCCATGTCCATGGTCATCATGTGAATGGTGATGGTCCTCTTTCAGGAGAAGAGCGCAGGTTAGATTGACGGTGAGCGCAATGCAGGCGATGCCGATCGCTTCGTTAAAATGAATCGTCAGCGGCGCAAAAAGCCGACGCACGGATTCGCCAGCCATGAGAAATGCGACGACGGAGAGAACGACGGCGCTGGCGAAGCCTCCGAGAACACCGATTTTGCCGGTGCCGAAACTGAATTGGCGATTTGACGCGTGTTGCCGCGTGAAATAATAAGCGACGGCGGTGATGAGAAAAGCGGTCACGTGTGTGCTCATGTGCCAGCCATCGGCCAGCAGCGCCATCGAATGCGAGAGAAGGCCAGCCGTGATCTCGACCACCATCATCACGCCGGTGATCGCAATCACGATACGCGTGCGCCGTTCGCTCTTGGAAAAATCGTGCACGAAATCGTGGGAGTGCCGAAACCGGGAATGATCTGCGCGATGCATCCTCATTAAGATACCGCGATTATCGCTCCGTCAGCTTAAAAATCGTAGGCGGCTGTGCCGTGGAACCGGGCGTCGGCCAAATTGCACGCAAGATCGCTATCTGAACGATCATTTTGCAACGGTCCGTAAAGTGCTAAAATACCAAGGATGGCGCGCGTTCGCGATACCAAGAACTGGCAGAGCCTGCTCGTTTGCTTGCTCATCGCTAATTTGCTGATTGTCGTCGTTCTCGCCGCGTCCCCTCAGCTTCACCAACTGATCCATCATGATGCCGACAGCGGCGAGCATGAATGCGCTGTCACGGTAATGGTCTCAGGCGGGAGCGACGGTTCTGCCGTGCCTCAAGTTTTTGAAGCTGGTGCTATTCTCCCGATCGCTCTTGATTTTCTGCCGGAGATGCATTCGCGCGATGTTGCTTCACTTTTTCTAAGCGCTCACGTCTTCGAGCACGCCCCGCCCCTCATCTGAAATGGTGTTAGGCGGTATAGCTTACCGCAGTTGACGGAGTTCAGGCTAACGCCGCCCTTGCATTTACGCCGCGGTCCGTTGTTTGCGCTGCGTCCAGCCCCCTCGGTTCAGCATGGCAGGTTATGAGTTGGTTCACATTTAATTTACAAGATTTCTCGATCTCATTTTTGAGCATCCTCTTTGAAGGCGTGCCATTCATGTTCATTGGCACGCTCCTCTCGGGGATCATCGATGCGTTCGTTCCGTCAGAGAAGATGGAAAAAATTCTGCCGCGCAATCCGATCACTGCGATGGCATTGAGTGGAGTTCTCGGCGTGGTCTTTCCGATGTGCGAGTGCGGAGTGGTTCCAGTAATCCGGCGGCTTATTCGCAAAGGAGTCCCCGTCTCCTGCGCTCTGACCTATCTGCTGTCGGCGCCGATCGTGAACCCAATCGTTGCACTGAGCACGTTCGCCGCGTTTCGCGGTCAACATCCCGCGATCGTGACATCGATGCGGCTGCTCATGGGATTTGGAGTAGCGCTTGCGTGCGGGATGATCGTGCGGCGCATTCCGGTTAACAAAATGCTCAATCGCCCGATGGTCGCTTCGTTGCGAAAACGGTCGACCTTGTCGGGTGCGCACAGCCAGCGGGTGCAAGAGCCGGTCTTCGCAGTTGCGTACGTCGGCGTGACGAGTGAAAGAAATGCCTTTTTCCCGATCCTCCCAGCAGAGGAAATCGTTCACCTACACGATGAGGTCCATGCGGAAAAACATTTCGCTCAGAAGATGGTCGGAGCGATCCGCTGCGCGGCGTTCGATTTCCTCGACGTGGGATTTTACCTCATCATTGGCGCGGCGATCGCGAGCGTGTTCAACACCGCGATCCACCGAGAGGTCCTGCTGCCCCTGGCGAGCAATCATCTCTTTGCCACAACCGACATGATGGTGCTGGCGGGGTTGCTTTCTCTTTGCAGCACTTCTGACGCATTCATCGCAGCGAATTTCCTGGCGTTTCCTGTCACCGCGAAACTGGCCTTCATGGTGTTTGGCCCGATGATGGATAT
>JBAQJG010000269.1:0-9907 GCA_049300145.1 Chthoniobacterales bacterium
GGCAAACACAGAGAACGGGGGGTGTGATGCTTGCATGAACAAATATCCCACGCCCTGGCAGCAAAAAACCATGTGGGCCGCGCTTACCGCCCTCTTCGTCGTTTTTCTCGTCACAATTGTCGGCGCCGTTATCTGGATCGGCGCGAACATAATCAGCTTTCTCCAGCCAATCTTAATTCCCGTCGCGATCGCACTGATTCTCGCGTATCTGCTTGACCCGCTGGTGACGAAAATGTGCAAAGGCGGCCTCGGCCGCACCAAGGCGGTTATATTGATTTTTGCCATCATTTTCTTCGCGCTCGCTGGACTGGTTGCCTGGATCGTGCCGACGATTTCGATGCAGAGCGCGAATTTCGCGAAGGAACTTCCCGGCTACACCCAAAAAGCGCGCGATCGAGTTGTCGATCTTATCTTCCGTTACGACAGGGCCTTTGGCATGCCCAGCGGCGCACGGGGTAAGTCCGAAGTGCCCACTACTAGTTTTGTAAACTGGCTGCTCGGCTCGCCTGCTCCGCGCGCTCAGGCAACTGCAACCCCTTCGCCAGCCGCGACTCCAGCGCCGGATACGGCCGCGTCCCCAAGCGAAGTGATCGCGGCCACGCCATCTTCAAAGCTGACCACAGCCGAACGCCAGCGAATCCAGGACGCGGTGCAAAGATTAATTCCGGGCCTCGAACGTCAATTGCCTGCTTGGAGTGAAAAGTTTTGGAACCTTCTCAAAAAGAGCATCGGCGGTTTTCTTGGCGTCACCGGTTTTCTGCTCAGCCTCATCTTGGTGCCGATTTATTTATTTTTCTTTTTAAAAGAAAGACCCCGCATCGAAAAAAGATGGAAGGATTATCTGCCGCTGCGCGCCTCACCGCTTAAGGACGAAGTCGCGGAAGTCTTGTCGCAGATCAATCATTACATCATCGCTTATTTCCGCGGACAGTTGCTGGTCTGTCTGGTGGATGGCGTTCTCATTGGCAGCGCTCTCACTCTCCTCGGTCTCAATTTCGCGCCACTCATCGGCGCACTCGTTGTCATCCTGACGATGATCCCGTACGTCGGAATTGTAGTTTGCTGGGTGCCGGCGGTGCTGATCGCCGCTTTTCAATGGGGAGATTGGTGGCATCCATTTTGGGTGACGGTGATTTTCATCGTCATCCAAAATCTGGAAGGAATGTTCTACGCGCCGCGCATCGTCGGTACTTCCGTCGGTCTCCATCCGATGACGGTGATCGTATCGATCTTTGTCTGGGGCTTGTTGATCGGGGGATTGCTTGGTCCAATTCTCGCCGTGCCTCTGACGGCTACGGTTAAGGTGCTGCTGACACGCTATGTTTGGGGGCGGCGCCTGCGTAAAGAGACAATTGAATCGATCGAAGGGGTACCCGTCGTGGCGAGCTCACAAACCGCCGAACCGTAGCTCCCGCGCCCTGAGAGCTTTCGGTTCCGCGAGTTGCATTCCGCTTCGCTCCGAGCATAGGAAAAAGAGATGGCGGAAAAGATTATACGCGTCCGGCGCAGAAGAAAAATTCGGCCCTTCCCCGGCGTCGAATCCATCCCCATCTTTGGACGTCACTTATCGCCAGCCCGGATCGCTCTTTTAATTGGCGCGACCGCTCTGGTTATCATTCTCGGTGTAATTTTCTTTAACTACGGTTCAAAGTTTTATAATCACTGGTACGAAACTCGTTTGCTCCAGCGAGCGACTTCGACGCTACAGCAGGGAAAATTTCAACAAGCAGCGCAGACCGCGCGAGAGGTCCTGGAACTGCATCCGGATTCTCTACCCGCGCTCTACATTCTGGCGGAAGCAGCGGAAAAGCGGAACCTCGAGGAAGCAGTCTCCTGGCGCGCACAAATCGCGCGCCTTCTTCCAAACGATCTCGCTAGCCAGCTCAATCTCGCCTCCGCGGCCCTCCGATTTGGCCAACTCGACTTCGCGCGGAAAGCGCTCAACCAAGTGCCCTCCAACGACCGTGACCGAGCCGCTTGCCATGTTGTCGCCGGCTGGCTGGCGCGGGCAGAGGGAAATTTGACCGAGCAAGAGCAGCAATTCGCGGCCGCGGTCAAAAAAGAGCCGGGCAACGATCTTTACCAATTTAATCTTGCCGCACTGCAAATCCGCTCCGCCGACGAGGAAAAGAGCGCAACCGCGCGCGCCAACCTCGAGCGGCTTAGCAAGCTCGCTCCGTTTCGCACCGGCGCGTTGCGCGCATTGCTGAATGATGCGGTAGAGCGCAGTAATTTCGCCGCCGCCGACACCTTGGCCCAACAGCTCCAGATGTCGCAGGAGGTCACTTTCGCCGATTACCTGCTCTGCCTGAACTTTTATCGCAAGCTCGACGAGGAAAAATTCAAAGCTCTGCTGGAAAAGGTAAAACCATTTGCGGCCCGAAATGCGTCCGATCTCGCCCTCCTCATGGATTGGATGAATAATAATGGTCTCGCTGCCGAAGTCCTGAAGTGGCTCGACAAGTTGCCCTCCGAAATTACCACTCATCCGCCAGTCGCCATCACGGTGGCCGAGGCCTTTGCCGAGATGAAAAATTGGTCGCGGCTCAAGCGCTGGACGCGCACCGGCTCATGGAAGGATGCGGACTACTTGCGCCTGGCCTATCAAGCCTTTGCCGCGCGCCAATCGCACCAATCGGTCGCCGACGCGGAATTCTCTTCGCTCTGGAAAGCAGCCGAGCGCGCGGCCAACGACCAACCCGACCGCGAAATCAAACTCGCGCGGCTCGCAACCAAATGGAATTTGTCCATAGAAGCCGAGCAACTTTGGTCGAACGTTTCCAAAAATCCCACGACACGCCGCGAAGCACTCGACACGCTTTACCGGGTTTATCGCGCCAACAACGAGATCAAAAAACTGTATAACGTTCTCCAGCGCTTGCACGAAATCTCTCCCAATGAGCCCGCCATCACCGCCAATCTCGCGCGGCTTGGATTAAACATCGACCAAGACACATTAGAAGCGCAGAAACTCGCCAAAGAAGCTTACGATCGCGCGCCGAACGACGTTAATTGCGCCGTGACCTATGCCTTCTCTCTCTACGGCCTCGACCGCACGGCCGAAGGTCTCGAGATCATAAAAAAATTGCCGACGGATCAATTGCACGATCCCCATGCTGCGGTTTACGTCGCCTTGCTTTTGCTCGACCAGAACCAGACGGAGGCGGCCCAGGAGTACATCGAAGCCGCGGAGCGCGGTCCGATTTATCGCGAAGAGAAAAAATTGCTCAGCGAAGCCAAGGCCAAGCTAGCCCCAACCTCACCCACTCCATCGCCCTCCCCTTCGCCGTCGGCGCCAGCGCCTGCATCCACGCCTGCCCCAACATCGACAGCGACACCGATTAACAAGTTGGTCGGGCCGAGATCGACTCCGACAATTCGTTCATAAAGGCTGCAAATGCTGGTTGCGGCGAGCGCGACTTAATTGTGAATAGCTGACCAACGCCGCGCCTCGCTCAACGCGGCGGACAAAAGTTAATCCTTGTACGGATCGACAATGTCGCGCCCAGCCATTGCCACGCCGAGCGGACGAAGCGTGTGCAAGATTCGAATTGTTCCTGCATGCGCTGCTAGCACATCCGGAAGTCGCCGATAAGCTTGCGGCGCTTCATCGAGATCGCCGCCGCGGAGCACAACTCCTTTATCGGCGATCCACTTCATCATTTCGTCATGCCTAACGAGTCCCGCTTGACGGATTCGTTTCTTGCCAACTTTGACGAAGCGTCCCTTCGCGGCCGTGCGCGACATGATTCGCCCCGCGCCGTGAATCGTCGAGAAGAGCGCCTCGCGCGAAATCGCTGAATCAATTCCTTCAACGATCACCGCGTCATCGCCCATGCTTCCACCGACGAAACCTTTCTGCCCCGGAAAAGCCGGCGTCGCGCCCTTGCGCACGACCCAATATTCCTCGCCGTTATGCTTTTCGCGCCATGCGAAGTTGTGATGGTTGTGCACTTCTTCAATAATCCGCGCACCCAAGATTCCGCGCACGACATGTCGCGCCACCGCTTCGCGCCCCGCATACGCGTAACGCCCCGCCAGATGCATTCCGGCCAGATAATCGTGGCCGATCTCGGATTTTTCATCGACCACCGTCGGCGGCACGTCCATTCCGTCTTTGCCACCGGCCGCCTTTAAAAAATGCGTCGCGGTTTTGTGGCCAAGCCCACGCGAACCAAAATGCACACCGACCCAAATGCGATCCTCTTCATCGGCGAAAAGATCAACATAATGATTTCCGCCACCGATCGTTCCAAGTTGGTCGGCTGCCACCGGCTTCAATCCGTGCATCGGTTGCAACTCCCACGCGGGATCGTCGAATAACTCGTGTTCAACACGCGTTTTACTTTTGTGTCCAATGCCGAACGAAATGTCGCGCACGACGTCGTCCATAATTTTTTCGATCGACAATTCTAGTTGCGGGCGCGTCACGTCGGTGCGGATGGCGAGATTTCCGCACGCAATGTCGAAGCCGACGCCGCTCAGCGAAATTTTATCTTTGTAGGCAATGACGCCGCCGATCGGTTGGGCATATCCTTTGTGTCCGTCCGCACACAGGACGCCGCGTTCTCCGCCGTCCGCGACGCACGTCTCGATTTGTTTGATCGTTGCCTCGTCGTGTTCGCCAAAAATCTTCGTCTTGGCTCCCATTGGTCGAAAAAACTATAGGCAGCAGCGATTGACCGCAATCGCCTGGGCGGTTCAGTGAACCGCCCTGCCAAGCACGCAGATCGCAATCTGCTATCGGAGAGATTTCTTCGCGATGACTTTCCACCCCTCCACATCCGCGCGCGTTCGCGCCGGCGCGGAACAACGGATCGCCTTGACGCAATCGAAAACGACGCCGGGGAAAGGAAACTTCATCGCGGAAGCGAGTTCGCTTTGTGCTTGGGGCGCAAGCTTTTTGTAAATCAAACTCACATGCGGATCGGGCCAAGATTTGTCGCGCGATTTCGCGTCATGCCACAACGCATTGCGCAATTCCGTGAGCGCGTCGCTCGATTCGAGCCGCACGAACAGCGTCTTTGAGAACTCCGCCGAGAAGCCGACATCGCGGACCGGGAGATGAATTCGTTGCGCTTTGATCCGGCGCAGAAGTTTTCGCGCTGATTGGTCGCTGCCCGGCGTAGCAAAAAGCGTCAGGTGCGGCTCGAAGCGCGGGGCCTCGAGTTCTTCGGCGAGAATGCGGATGATCTCGGAAAACAACTCGCGCACCGGCCGCGCGGGAATTAGCCAGTAAGCAATCGCAGTCGCTTTACGCATTCTGGAGGGAGGCGAATTGTGGCGCTGATGAATCGTTGGGACCGCCGCAGCGGCCCTTTTCACACGGCTTTTGCCCAAAGTCCCGCGCGCGGGGTGAGAAATAGAATTGAAACAACCAAACAGAAAACTCGCATAAGTACCTCCGGCTAAGGTTTGTGATCTGAAAATCCTAGCCGTTCGTTTTTATCCGGGTCAAGACGAAAAGAGGAAGGCGCCGATCTTGTTGAGCGTGAATCGTTAAATCGTTGAAATGTTAAAGCGGTAAAGCGATCGAAAGCGCGCGGCGGTTTCGTTGAAAGCACCGCTTCAATGCTTGAACGATTCAACGCTTCAACGCAGAGTGCGTTCCATGCCGACGAATGTTTTGGGAACCGAATTAAAATCCTGCTGCCGCGATCCGATGACCGGATTTTATCGTGACGGCTATTGTCGCACCGGTGCTGAAGATGTCGGCCAGCACACGGTCTGCGTGCAAGCGACCCGCGAGTTTTTGGATTTCTCGGTGCTCGATGGCAACGACCTGGTCACACCGCATCCTGAATGGGGATTCCCAGGGCTCGAGCCGGGCGATCGCTGGTGTATTTGCGTGACGCGTTGGAAAGACGCGCTCGAGCACGATGTCGCGCCACCTGTCGATCTCGAGGCGACACATTCCTCCGCGCTCGAGTTCGTCACCCTCGAAGATTTAAAAGCGCACGCACTGAAGTAGCGGGCCTGCTCAATTCCGCGCGAGCTTCTGAAAATTTATTGTTGACCCTGACTGTGCGCGCGCGACATCGAGCGCCATGCTGTCGCATTAATTTCTGGGCCGCATCGATCCACCGACGGTCATAGACCGCCGCTACAACAATTGCCGCCGCAACAATTGTTGGAAAACTACCGCGTTCACCGCCACGGTATCGGCGACTTGAAATTGCCCTTCAGCCTTTTCCTCGCGCTGCGCTACCTCAAACCGAAGCGCACGTTTCTCTCGATCATTACTCTCATCTCGGTGCTGGGCGTGATGCTTGGGGTAACGGTGTTGATTCTCGTGATCTCCGTCATGACTGGGTTCGATCGCGAGCTGCGCCAGAAGGTGATCGATTTCGATGCGCATATTCTCGTGAGCACGGAGGACGTCTTGCACGATTGGCGCGCATTGAAGGCTAAGATCGATCATGCGCCGGGCGTGATTGCGACCGCCCCTTATGTGCAAGGCCCGGTGATCGTCGAGTTCGAGAACCGCCGGCTCGCACCGATGATTCGCGGTGTCGATCCGGCGCAGGAGGAGAACGTCATTCCCCTGCACAAGTTCATCAAACAAGGCTCCTTCGATCTCGAGGGTGAGTCGACCGTGCTCGGCATCGAGCTGGCGCGGAAATTGCAAATTCACCTCGGCGACAAGCTCACCGTTTATTCGCCCGGAAACCTCGGCCACATTTTAGATGGAATTAAGAAACTCGAAAACGCAAAAGGCGCAGAAGAAGAGAAAGCAATCAACGAATTGCGCGACGTGATTCTTCCAAAGGAACTCACTGTCACCGGCATCTACGAGACCGGTCATTACTTGCACGACTCCGAGTTTCTTCTCGTGCCCATCTACATCGGTCAAGAGCTATACGACCTGGGCGACGCTCTCCACGGGATCACGGTCAAGACCGATAATCCATACAGCGCCGAGCGCGTGAAGAGCGAAATTGAAAACTTTCTGACCCCGCCGGAATTCGCGGAGACTTGGATCGACATGAACCATCAATATTTCGAGGCGGTGCGACTCGAGCGCACGGTGATGTTTTTCCTGCTCTTCTTCATCGTGGTCGTGGCCGCATTCGGAATCATGAGCACGCTCATCACCGTGACGGTGCAGAAGCGGCGCGAGATCGGAATCATGAAAGCGCTCGGCGCAAACCTCTCGCAAATCGTTTGGGTCTTTCTCGGTCAGGGAACCGTGGTCGGACTCTTCGGAACCCTCACCGGCCTCGGCCTTGGCATGACGCTCATTCGCTACCGCAACGAATTCAGCCACTGGCTCGCTTCGACATTGCACATCGAGATTTTTCCCCGTGAAGTCTATCAATTCTCTTCCATCCCCGCTGAAATCATTCCCAAAGACGTCGCGATCATTTGCATCAGCGCGTTTTTGATTTGCTCGTTTGCCGCATTGATCCCGGCTTACTTCGCCGCCCGCCTCGATCCAGTAAAGGCGCTGCGCTACGAATAACGACGGCGGTGGAGGCAGCCGTGTCGGCTGCTCTAATAATTCTGGAGGCGACGCGCCTACGATTACATCTTCAATCTTGATAGAAAAATATCGAGCGCGCTGAACGCGTAATCGTAACCCTGCGGCCATTCGCTTTGGCGCGGGCCCGCGACATTGAGCGTCGAGATCTTTTTCTCGCGCACAAATTCAGCGACGAGCTGCGCAGCGTTCTCCGCGGAAACTTCCGCGGCATTGATCAATTTATGAGGCCGATGCTGCTCCATGCAGAAGCGGACTGTTTGCTCAGTGCCGCCGCGCAATTTGTCGAGGTAAATAATCACCGTGGCGTCGGAATCTTTGACATTTTGCATTGTGCGCTCGACAAAACTTCCGTGCTCCAATTCTTTGACCGGATATCGGTCGGGAATTCTGCCGAACTCATCGAGTCGTCCCGCCGGACACCAACCGCCGCATTCAATTCCGTGTTTGAGGGCAGCGTCGAGCGCCGCGCGATCGACTCCCGTTTGTCCGCCCGAAATAATTTTCAAAGCTCGTAACTGTAGTGGCGCTCTATGAGCGTCGCATAAATTGGCGTCCGCCAGCCGCACAGGCAGCATGCCTACGTTCCGAGCGCGCGCGCGTAAAAGCTAAAACTGCTCAGCTGCGTGTCGCGCGTAGTCAGTCGGCGAATCACGATGTCGAACTGTAGCGGCGGGCGCGCCGCCTGCATTTTTGCGGTCGCAGCCGGCACGGCTGCCTCTACACAAAAAAGACTATTCTTCGCCGTCGAAGTAATCCGTTTCTTTTCCTTTGACCACAACGCGATCCGCTGCCGATGACTTATTTACTTTCCACTTTCCACTGTCAGGATAGTAAGCCGATTCGCCGATCGGATTATCGGCGATCACATAATAGATGAAGTCTTCGGTTCCCGAGTTGCTCAACTGATGCGGTTCGTCAGGTCCGAATATGAAAGCGTCGCCGGCGACAACTTCAGTCGTGCCATCTTTGTGACGTACCGTGGCTTCGCCGCTGATCACCAAATAAAGTTCCCACGCCGCTGAATGCGCGTGATACGGGAAATTGCATTTTCCAGGAGGCACGCGAGTCCACTCCAAATCGAACGGATGCCGCTTCGCCAAATCGAGTGAGGTTGGTTCCCGCCCGAGCGCAATTGAGATTCCTTTGAAGTGCGCGGTATACTTTCCGCCGGGCGATTGCCACGGCTCTTCATTGATCTCGTTGATGTTTACCTTATGCATTCCAGTAGTGGCGGGCCTGTCGCCCGCATTGGCGTTTGACTGCGCAGCCGACACGGCTGCCTCCACAGAAAAAGATTCTATTCCTCCCCGTCGAAGTAATCGGTCTCTGTTCCTTTCACGATTATTTCCTCAAATTCCTCGTTGATCACAGCCCACTTGCCACTGTCGGGGTAAAAACAGGAATCACCGGTAGCCCCGCCGCTGCGGGGATTATCAGCGATGACGTAATAAACAAAATCTTCGTCACCGGCATTCGTAATCTGATGCGCTTCGCCCGGCTGGAAGAAAAACGCGTCACCTTCCATCACGATTGTCGATCCACCCTTGTCGCGAATGCTGCCTCGGCCCGACACGACGAGATAAAGTTCCGACTCGGCCGAGTGCGAGTGATACGGACAAAGCGATTTGCCTTTCGGAATTCGCACTAGCGCGAGATCAAACGGATGCCGCTTTGCCAAATCGAGCGAGTCCGGCTCGCGACCGAGCGCAACCGAAATATTCTTCGAAGCTCGCCCAAACTTTCCCTTCGGCGATTTGCGTTCCTGCTCAGGAACATCTTTCAGATTCACTTTGCGCATGTGAAAACCTTGTTCGCTACGCCAACAAAATGCGGCTTCCGAAAAGCACCTTCTCGAATTCAGCAAGTGTGAATGCTGCGCGATCTCGAATGCTTTCTTCAACGATCCGCATCACCGATGCTGCCGACAAGAATGCTATACCCCGAACCTCCGAACCGGCGAGATAATTGGCGAGCTTAGGATGATCCGACTCGCGAAATTTAGAAGCAATAACTACTAGATAGGCCTTATCTATTCCTTCATTCTTTAATTGAAGGGTGTAGCGCACAACATATTCGTGGAACGTTCGATCTTCGGTTCCGAGCTTATAACCTTCTCGCCGGACCTTAGCGTCAATTATAACGCCGTACCCGAAGCGCCTCGCAATTGCCAAAGCGTCCGGCGCTCTGCCTTTACCTTGACCAAGCTGGCTGACTTCAAAGCCTAGCGCCTGAAAAGCTTCGCCACACTTTCGTTCAAATTGAACATTGATCGAGAACTCGGACGACTCGCCGATTGGCAGCTCACCGCGAGCCAAGGCGTCCAAATACTGTAATCCTGCTGGCAAAAACGGACGAACCGCGACGAGTTGCTCATGCGTACGTCCCGCTTTTGTTCCGGTGACCCGCTCCCACCCAGGATATGAC
>JBAQJG010000270.1:0-13276 GCA_049300145.1 Chthoniobacterales bacterium
GGTTTTTTTGCTTCAGACCTTGGCCTTGCTTGCACCGATCGATGTCCGGCACGCGGTGAAACTGCCGGCCAATCCGTGGCTGGAATTTCACGCTTCGATGTCGCTCGTTGCCTACGGCACGTTCGCGCTCGCTTGCATCGCGGGCGTAATGTATCTGGTGCAGGAACGTCAGCTCAAGACGCATCAGTTGCATTCGATCTTTTACCATCTGCCGCCGCTGACCGATCTCTTCGCGGCGATCACGCGACTGCTTTGGTGGGGTTTCGCGCTTTACACACTTGGCCTCGCGAGCGGTTTCTTCATCGGCGAGCCGTTGCCGCGCGTACAAGTGGTTTGCGCTTTCGGTGTCTGGCTGCTTTACGCCGCGATTTTACAGGGCAGACACTTTCGCCAGCTTGCGCCGAGACGCGTGGCCGCGCTTTGCATCGTGGGCTTCAGCGCGGCGCTTACACTTCTCTGGGGCATCACCTTCACCGCGCAAATGCATTCGCTGCCATGAATCTTTTTTGCGTCGGCCTGAGCCATCACACCGCGAACGTGGAGACACGCGAGCGTTTCTCCGGCCATGCTGAGACTGATTGCATCCTGCGCGGCGCCGGTTGCGCCGAAGCGCTGCTCCTAACCACATGCAATCGCGTGGAAGTGTACGGCGCCGCGGCGGCGCGAGTGCGGACGGAAGAGATTATTCGCTCTCTCGCGCGCGAGATCGACCAGCAGCTTTGCCAAGACGCCTCGGCGTTTTATCGCTATGAAGATGCCGAATGCGGGCGGCATCTTTTCCGGGTCACGTGCGGCCTCGACTCCATGGTTGTTGGCGAAACCGAAATTCTCGGGCAAGCGAAAAAGGCCTACGAATTCGCGCGCGCGTCCGGCGCAGCGGGACGGTATCTGCATCGTTTGTTCCAACGCGCCTTTCGCGCGGCGAAACAGGTTCGAACGCACACGGACATTACGCGCGGCTCGGTTTCAGTTGGGTCGGTGGCGGTCGATCTTGCCGAAAAAATTTTTGGTCACCTGTCCGGACGCAAAGTTCTTGTGCTCGGTGCGGGTGAAACGAGCGAACGCACGGCGCGCGCGCTCGTTTCACAGGGCGTGAGCGATCTTCGCGTGAGTAATCGCTCGATGGATCGCGCCGCGGAACTGGCGCGACTCGTCCATGGTAGCGCTATTCGCTTTGATGAATGGCCGGAGCAATGCCGCGAGATCGACATTTTGATTACATCGACATCGTCCGAGACGCCGCTGCTCACACCGGAAAATCTCGCGCCGATGTTGTGTGATCGGACCGATCGCCCGCTTTTTATCATCGACATCGCGGTGCCGCGCGACGTCGATCCGGGTGTCAACGAGATGGAGGGAGTTTATCTGTACGACATAGATTCATTGCAATCGGTCGCGCAGCAGTCGCTTGCTCTGCGCCGCCAGCAAATCGCCGCCGCGGAAGCAATCATCGCGGAACACGTCGCAGATTTTTGGGAAAGCGTTGAATGCGGCACGGCCCGTCGCTGTGCAGATTCGACCCATTCGGCGATAAGCGAAAGTCCGGTGCGCGCTGCGGAATTGTAGGAGAGCTGTCAGCTTCCCCTAGAGAATACCGACGCTACATTGTCGGGATGAGTAGGAAGATTGTGCTCGGAACGCGTGGAAGCGAATTGGCGCGGACACAGACGCGCATGGTCGCGGACCGGTTACATGCGCAATGGGAGGACGTGACGATCGAAACGAACATCATTCGAACGATGGGGGACGAAAGTGACAGCAAAACTAAATCGCTGGATCGGCGCGCGGGGCGCAAAGGTTTGTTCACGGCGGCAATCGAGCGGGCATTGCTGGCGCACGAGGTTGATCTCGCAGTGCACAGCGCGAAAGATTTGCCGAGTGAGCTGAATCGAGGGGTCGAGATCGCTGCAGTTCTTCCGCGCGGTTTAGTGAATGACGTGCTGGTTGCAAAGCAAGCGGGCGGCTTGGCGGCGCTTGCGGACGGCGCGATAATTGCGACGGGAAGCGTGCGAAGAAAACATCAGATCAATTGGCAATATCCTCGCGTAGAAACCGTCGATCTTCGCGGCAACGTCCCGACGCGTTTGCGCAAGCTCGCCGAGAACAATTGGGATGCGATCGTGCTCGCGCGGGCCGGACTGGAGCGGCTCGGTCTTTCGCTGGCGCGAAACGAAATCAACTTCGAGGGCCGGAAATTTTTCGTGGAGATTTTTTCGTGCGAAATTTTTTTGCCTGCGGGCGGGCAGGGCGTCATTGCACTCCAGATTTGCAGCAATGATGAAAGATCGAGAGAGATCGTCGATCCAATCAACGATCGCGACACGCTGCTCTGCTTGCGAGCAGAGCGCGAATTTCTGCGGTTGTTGCAGTGTGATTGCCAGTCGCCGGTTGGAGTTTTGGCGGAAATGGAGAACGGCGAAATGAGATTACGCGCGCAAATTTTCAAACGCGGATCGGCTTCGCCCCGCGAAGGCGAAGTGGAAGGCGCACGTGACGACGGAGAACATCTCGCAGCGCAATTGTTGAAGGAGATCAATGGAGAGTAAGGGCAAGAGTAAAAGCAAGACTTCGAACGAGAGCATCGGGAAATGTTTTCTCGTTGGTGCCGGGCCGGGCGATCTCGGCCTGGTCACATTGCGCGCGAAGGAATGCATCGAGCAGGCGGACGTGATCGTGTACGATCATCTGGCGAATCCGGAAATCCTGGCTTGGGCGCGTGACGATGCAGAGATCATTTATGCCGGAAAGAAGGCGGGCGAACACGCGCTCGGTCAGGAAAAAATCAACGTGCTCCTGGTCGAACGCGCGCGCGCAGGAAAACAAGTTGTCCGGTTGAAGGGCGGCGATCCGTTTGTTTTTGGACGCGGCGCGGAAGAGGCAAAGGCGATTGTCGATGCCGGAATTGAATTTGAAATTGTGCCCGGAATTACCTCGGCGATCGCCGGGCCAGCCTACGCGGGAATTCCTGTGACGAATCGTGTGGAAAATTCGCACGTCACTTTTTTCACCGGCCACGAGGATCCAGAGAAAACTGGAAGCCCGATTGATTACGCGGCGCTGGCGAGACTGGGTGGCACGCAAGTGATGCTGATGGGCGTGCAGCGTCTTGAATCGATCGTGCGAGAAATGCTTGAGCAAGGGATGCGCGAGGATTTGCCGGTCGCGCTCGTGCGTTGGGCGACGACTGGCCGTCAGGAAACGTTGACGGGGACACTTCAAAACATCGCGCAGCAGGTGGCCGATGTTGGCTTCAAAGCGCCGGCGGTGGTGGTGTTCGGCGAAGTCGTCGCCTTGCGGGAAAGTTTGAATTGGTACGAGAAGCGGCCCCTTTTCGGGAAACGGATCGTCGTTACGCGCACGCGAAAGCAAGCGGGCGAATTGAGTGCCCAATTGCGCACGCTCGGCGCCCACGTATTTGAATTGCCCACGATTCGGATCGAGCCACCTAGCGATTTGCGTGCCTTCGCAGAGCTGGTTCAGGACGCCCACAGTTACGACTGGATCGTTTTTACGAGCGCGAACGGGGTCGAGGCGTTTTTCGAAATCTTCTTTAAGCTCTATGACGACGGGCGCGAGATCGGCGGGGCGCGGATCGCCGCCATCGGCCCGGCGACGGCGCAGAGGATCAGAGATTTTCACCTGCATGTCGATCTTCAGCCGGACGAATTCGTCGCGGAAGCGGTCGTCCGCGAATTTCAAAAGCAGGGGGGCGTGGAAAACTTGCGAATTCTGCTGGTCCGGGCGGAAAAGGCGCGGGACGTGCTACCCAAAGAACTTTCGGGTTTGGGAGCGATTGTGGACGAAGGTTTGGCTTATCGCACGGTTCCAGAGACACGCGACACTACCGGTGCGCGCCGGCATCTATTGGGGGAAGGCGCAGATCTGATCACTTTCACTAGCGCATCAACGGTGGAAAATTTTCTCGCGCTTGGTTTGCCCTGGCCGGATGGGATGCAGGTTGCGAGCATCGGTCCGATCACGTCGAAGACAGCGCGCGATCACGGTTTGAAGATCGAGATCGAAGCGCGCCGGCACGATATCGGCGGCTTAGTGGAGGCGATCCGGGAGTTCTTCGAGCAGGGAAAAGGTCATGGCTAGGGGAACAAAAGCGCCGGACGAATTTGCGGCAGCAATGCAGCAGCTCAGCGCGGAGGCCGAACAGTCAGTCGCGCCGAATGAAACGGAGCAGCCCTCGCGTCCTTCGGATGCCGGGGAGCTGGTGCAGGAACTTCGGGCCTTGAACGCTCATGTCCAACGCGTCGAGACCGCACTTTCCAAACAGATCGAACAACTCGGAGCGATGATTCCATTGGGCGAGCCGGTCGATCTCGCGGAACAGTTCCAAAAAATTGACGAACAACTGGCGGCCATTCGCACCAGCGAAGGGGTGAATCAGCGCTTGTACGATTCGCTACATGAGGAGCTTCTGAAATATCGCGACAATTTCCTGCACGAATCGCTCCAGAAGCCGTTCATTCACGATCTCATTCTTCTTTTTGATGACCTTAGCGGGCTCTCCGAGCAGTTGCGAACCGCGGTGAAGGGCCAGCGTGATACTGTCGCGCAATGGCGTGATAACCTGGAGAACGCCATTCATTCGCTCGTGGAGATTTTCCATCGTCTCGACGTCAAAGAAATCGAACCGCTGGAGCGTGTGGACCGCGCGATTCATCGCGTGGTCAGTTATGAGCCGGCGGATTTTGCGGAAGAGGATGGGCGCATAGTGATGCGGGTGAAGCGAGGATTTTGCTGGCGTGGGAAGGTGATTCGAGCCGAAGAGGTTATCGCGAAACGGTTCAACTGATCGTGGCGCAGAATTGTCGATCTTTTTCAGGCCGAGAGCGCAGCGCGCTTGAATGAAATAGCAGCGGGATTGGCAGATTCTCGCGGTCAAAACCGGGACCACATTTCCCTTTGTCGCCCGGCATGGAAACTGCACTGGAAGCTCCGCACGCGGTAACAATCGACAATCCCATTTCCCACTTATGAGCGAGCGCAAAGCCATCGGAATCGATCTGGGCACTACCTTCTCCGCTGTGGCGCACATCGATACCTACGGCAAACCGCAGATCATTCCCAACGCCGAGAGCGAACGGATCACTCCCTCGGTGATTTTGTTCGACGGCGAGACCGCGATTGTGGGCACGCTTGCCAAGAACAACTCGGTCTCCGAGCCGGAGAAGATTGTCGATTTCGTCAAGCGCGAGATGGGCAAACCGAAGGAGCAATTTCACCGCGAATTTGGCGGCAGACTTTATTCTGCCGAAGAACTCTCCGCGCTTATTCTCAAAAAATTGAAAGCAGATGCGGAAAAATATTTACAGGCGCGAGTGACTGACGCGGTCATCACTGTCCCGGCGTATTTTAACGACGCCGAGCGGACGGCCACGATCACGGCCGGACAGTTGGCGGGATTGAACGTTCTCCAGATTATCAATGAGCCGACGGCGGCGGCTCTCGCTTACGGACTCGACAAGCTCGACCAGAACCAGACGGTGTTCGTCTTCGATTTGGGCGGGGGCACTTTCGACGTCACCATCATGCGGATCGAGAACGAAAAGATCGACATCATTGCGACCAACGGCGACCACCGCCTGGGCGGCAAAGATTGGGACGACGCGATCGTTAATCTGGTGGCGGAAGAGTATAGCGCTGCGCATGGCGAAAACCCGCTGCTCGATCTGCAAAGTTATCAAGACCTCCAGAGTCGCGCATTGGCCGGCAAGCTCCAGCTTTCGAGCCGACCGCACACCGCCCTCGTCCACCATCACAACGGCAAAAGCGTGAAAGTGGAGTTGACCCGGGAAGATTTTGAAAAGCGCAGCCGTCATCTGGTCGAAAAATGCAAAACCATCTGTGAGATCGTGATGCAGGAGGCGAAAATGAAGTGGGACGAGATCGACAAGATCCTGCTAATCGGAGGTATGACCCGGATGCCGATGGTGCGCGGGATGATTTCGCAGTTGTCTTCCGCGCCGCTCGTCAGCGACGTGAATCCGGATGAAGCGGTGGCGGTGGGCGCGGCGATTCAGGCCACCTTGTCGATGCTACGGGAGGAAGAAAATACCGGCGAAAAACTGCTCGGCGAAAATACGCGACAGCAATTTTCATCTCGCGATGGCCGTCTGATTCAGATCACCGACATCACCTCACATACCCTCGGGGTGGTTTTGTGGGATGAAACGCACCTTGAGGAATATGTTTTTCCGATGATCCGGAAACGGACCGCCATCCCGGCCAGCGCGAAAAACTCATTTGGCACCGCCAGCGCAAACATGCAGCGTGCAGTGGTCAAGGTGGTGGAAGGAGAAAGCACGCTCCCGGGCGAATGCACATCATTGGGTCTTTGCGATGTGCAACTACCGCCATTCTTACCGAAAGGCTCTCCCGTGGAACTCACCTATCATTACAACGCCAACCAAGTGTTGGAGGTGAACGTGGAAGCGTGCGGCAATCGCTCCAAGGTATCGATTGAGCGCCACACCGGCCTGGCGCCGGAAGAAATGGAAAAGGCCATCTCTAGTCTGGGAGAGGTGACCGTTGCGTAAGAATGGCTAGATGCGAGATCAGTTTTCCCACTCCGCTACCGGACGATCCACACAAATGGGACGGCTGGAATAAGTACCAGTCGTCAAATTTCTACGAGCGGCTTTGCCTTGATCCTCGGGCCAACCCGAGCAACGAACTGATCGAAGAACACTGCCGGGAACTGTTGCGCTGGTGGCAAAAGAAATTGCCACTCAAAAATCAACCAAGTAATCCCTTGGCGCAGTTGCTTCGCGCCGGCCTCGAGGAATCGTCCCGCTACCTCACCGAGGCGCGGGTGGAACTTCTCGATCCCGAGCGCCGCCGCGCAGTGGACGACAAACTCGCATCCCAGGAACAGGAGGAGGCGATGGCGGAGTTTCAAAAGTATCTCCTCTTTGCCATCGCCGATGGAACCCTCACCGCCGAGCAAGAGAAAAATCTCATGCGTTTCGGCAGCGAAAACGGACTCACAAAAGAGCAAATGATTTCCCAGATTGAGGCCAAACTGAAGGAGAGTGGCGCGCAACGGGCCGAGCCGGTCTGGCCTCGGACGGCCGTTTCATCTGCGAAAAGAGATGGCGAAACCTCTTCCAATCCGCAGGAAGAATTTCTGCGCATGCTTCGTTTGAGCGGGCTCGATGACATGGCCATGACGGATGACCAACGCGATGCGTTCATCAACATGGCGGAAAATCTCGGCATCGAAGCAGATGAGGCGGAGGACCTGGTTGATCTTTATCTGGAAGGAACCGACGGCACCTCCCCGGCCGGAGCCGCCACCCAAACTCCGCAGATCGAAGTGAGCCGGCCGGCACCGAGCGAAGCGGAGGCCAAGCCGTTTGTAGAAGCATCCCCCGTCGAGGGCAAAGTGGAGGCGGAGCACGGACGGCATGCCAATTTCCAGGATCTACTGGTTGGCGAAATGCTCTTTGTCCCATCGGGCGAATTCGTGATGGGAAGCGACGCGATCGAGGCCGCGCCGAACGAACAGCCGCTGTTCAGAGTGACCCTCAATCATTTTTATTTGTCGCGTCATTTGATCACGAATGGCGCTTACGAGCAGTTTCAGCCATCGCATCTGCGCAAACGAATACCGGGCTCGGGCGACCGCCATCCCGTCGTTCATGTCAGCAGCCTGGAGGCGATTAAGTTCTGCCAATGGCTGAGCGCGCGTACGCGCAAGAAATATCGTCTGCCCACCGAAGCAGAATGGGAATATGCCGCGCGCGGCACTGACGGAAGAAAATATCCGTGGGGCAATTACGAAGGCCGTGGCGATCTGGCAAACTTTGCCGATCGCAATACCGATTTTGCCTGGAGCGACCGCGATATTGACGATGGTTACCCAGTGACCTCGCCGGTCGGCGCGTTCCCTCTGGGCGCCAGCGCCTTCGGCATGGAAGACATGGCCGGCAACGTCTGGGAATGGTGTCTTGATTACTACGAGCCATATCGCCCAGCGCCGAAGACAAACCCACGCGGGCCTGCTATGGGCAACCGGCGCGTTTATCGTGGCGGCAGCTGGAAATCGCGCTTCAACAGTCTGAGGACAACCGTGCGCGGCTCGAATGTGCCGACTTTTTCCTGCAATGACCTCGGCTTCCGAGTCGTCTGCGAATGTGAGTGAGGAGATGTCGAACCGTGAAGCGTTGTAACGATGTAACGCTTCAACGGCGCCTCACGACGGATTGAAGCGGAACCGGGTTCGACCGCGTTTGGCGTTGGCTTTGGCCTTGCGCCGGCTCTTTTGCGACGGCGTCTCAAACGCGCGCAATCGCCGGACTTCCTCGAGGATGCCCTCCGCATCCAACTTGTTTTTGAGCCGCTTCAACGCGCGATCCACCGGTTCACCTTTGCGAACGATCACTTCTGGCATCGAATCATTATCCCTGGTTTACAAAATTACGCTCCTTAACGAGCGAAGCCGAGCCTACTCGGGCGAGCGAACCTCGTCAACTTTTGTCGATAATTTCCTCCCGGCGGCCCTCGGCGGGATATGAGCACAACCAATACCCCGCAGAATGCCAACTATTTTAAGAGGGATGTTTCCAAGCATGGCTTCTCTCTATTCTCGGTCCGCGCAACAGGCGAATCGGCTTTCACTTATCGTCAGAACGCTTCAACACACGGCCTCCCGCATGCCGTGCTATTCTCGTCAACCTCGGTGGCTCCTTCTTTCCAGGAATCCAGCTGTCAAACGAGTTAGAAACGGTCCGAGCTGAACCGGCATTACCGGCTTGGCTTTAGGCTTCCTCCTGCACAAAGAGTTCTCGCTGGCAACCGTTGAGGAGCCAAATGTCAATGAGCGCTCCGCTTAGGAGGCTGCCGGATTGGCTGTTGTCGTTTTTTGGATGATTTCGCGTCGCAGAGCGGTGGCGCCGCCGCCGCGGGCGCGTGTCCACCACAGCACGATGGGCGAGGCGATAAAGATCGATGAGTAGGTGCCGACCACAACGCCAATAATGATGGCGAGCGAAAAGTCACGCAGTACGGCACCACCAAAGAAAAAGAGGCAGAGAATCGGAATGAGCGTGACGGTGCTGGTAAGAATGGTGCGGCTTAATGTCTGATTGATGCTTTCGTTCATAATTTGCTCGATCGTGCCGCGACGGCCGCTGGCGAGACCTTCCCGGATCCGATCGTAAACGACAATGGTGTCGTTGATTGAATAACCGGCAATCGTGAGGACAGCACCCACCATCGTGAGAGTTAACTCGTGACCGAGCAGAGCAAAAACTCCGACCGTCATGAGAACGTCGTGCAAAAGGGCTACGATCGCTCCCACGGCGAAGGAAAGCTCGAAACGGAACGTGACAAAAATCAGGATGCCAAAAATGCCAAGACCGAGCGCAACGAGGGAGCTCTTGGCTAGTTCACCGCCAACGAGTGCGCCGACACGCTCGGAGCCTTCCACCTTAAAACTGGTGGCCGGCATCGCCTGAATTATCTGTTTCTCCACTCTATCGCTCGTGTTCAACGGGGTCCGGACCGTGATGTAACTCTTGCCTCCCTGCGCTGACTCTTGAATGGAAGCGTCGGCCAAGCCAAGCGGCTTCAGGGCGTCACGAACTTGTCCGACGTCGATCGTGTTCGGCGAGCTCAAAGTGATCAAATCGCCGCCACGGAAATCGACCCCAAAATTCTTTTCGCCTCGAAGATAAAAAGCGCTCGCTCCGGCAATCAGAAGCGCAAGCGAGCACATGCAGGCGAGAAAACCTTTGCCGAGAAAGTTGATGTTCTTCGACGAAATCAAATGCAACATCGACATCCGCTTTACGCGTCCGGTATCGACGAACCAGCCGAGACAGTTCCGGCCGACGATGAGCGCCGTGAACAACGAGGCCAAAATGCCGAGCGTAAGCGAGATCGCGAAACCTTTGACCGGTCCGCTCGCTTTCCAAAACAAAATCGCGGCCGTGATTAACGTGGTCACGTTGGCGTCGAAGATAGAGCTGAACGCTTTTTGGTAAGCGGTTTGCACCGCGATCTTGAGCGATTTTCCGAGCGCCATTTCCTCGCGCAGCCGTTCGTAAATCAGTACGCTCGCGTCCACAGCGAGGCCGATCGTCAGGATGATACCGGCGATGCCGGGTAGGGTCAGAGTCACGCCGCCAGGAATCAACTGAAACGCGCCGATTAGCAGTACTATATTTACAAGTAACGCGAGGCAGGCGATGAGGCCGGCCAGTTTGTAGTAGATCAACACGCACACCAGCGTGATCGCCAGGCCCATCAAGCCGGCGAGAATGCTCGCCCGAATCGAATCCATCCCGAGCGTGGGCGAGACACTGCGCTCCTCCTCGATGCTCACTGGAGTCTGCAGCGGGTTTTCCAGCACGCTGGCCAGACCGCGCGCTTCCTTTTCCGTGAATCGACCAGTAATGACCGCATCTCCGCCGTAGATGGCATCGCGGATCACCGGTGCGGATTGAATTACCCCGTCGAGCACAATTGCGAACCGGTGGCCCTTGTATTGCTCGGTGATCCGGCCAAATTGCTTCGCGCCTTCGCTGTCAAACTTGAGCTGGACGGTCCAGCCTTCGTTCCCGAAATAGGCGTGCGACTCGCTGACACGGTTGCCGCCGAGATCCGCTTTCTTTTTTACGAGCAGCCGTTCTTCGTGTGGCTTTTCGTTTCCTTCGGTGGGCTGTTTGTAAACTTCAATCCGGTAATCCGGTGGAATCACCTCTTTGCCAGCATCGATCGCCTTTAAGCGATCGCCATTATCCGGATAAACCAAGCGGAACTCGAGCTTGGCTACGCGCGAAAGCTGGTCGCGCGCTTCCTGAATTTTTGCGGTATCGAGCCCAGGAATTTGAACCAAAATGCGATCGTTCCCGACTGGGCTGATGATCGGCTCGCCGGCACCGAAGTAATCGACCCGTTTGCGAATCACCTCCACCGCCTGGTCGAGCATTCCCTTGTTTATTTCCTTGTCGCCACCCATCAAGCGGATGAGGAACGACGTGCCGCCTTTAATGTCGAGACCGAGTGCGATTTTTTTGCTCGGTGGATAAGCAAGCCAAACGCTGAACGTGATCGCCGTGACGGTGAGGACCATGGCGATGAGTCGTTTTCGCACGCCGTGCTCGGTGGCGAAGTACCAGCCGAAGAGCGCGAGCCATGACAGCTCGATGAAAAACATGAGCGAGGAACTCATTGAATTTTCGATTTTCGATTTTCGATTTTTGATCGGGTCATCGCAATGCCGTTAGTTCAGAGCTGAGAGCTGAGAGTTGAGAGTCGAACGCTGTGAATTTCAAATCTCTTAACTCTCAACCGATTTCAGCACATTCGCGATCGCCGATTTCTCCATCTCTATCTTTACGTTATCGGCCACTTTTACGATCACGGTCGCCTCCTTCACGTTGGAGATGAGGCCGTGAATGCCGGCGTTGGTGACCACGCGGTCACCTGTCTTCAAACTCGAAATCAATCTTTGTTGCTCTTGCTGCCGCTTCTTCTGCGGCCGCAACATCACGAAGTACATGATGATGAAAATGAAAATCAGCGGCACGAAAAATCCGATGCCGCCCGCGGGATTTTGGCTGGGGCTGGGTGGAGCGGCCGGCTGTGCTTGGGCAAGAAACGCGTGCAACATGAGGAAAATTGGAGCGAGGCGCACCTTAAACGCGAACGCGCTCGCCGCAATTCAATTGTAGCTGTCCGGAGAATTCGGCCACAGATATACACAGAGGAACACAGATCTTCTCATTCTTAGTGTCGGCCGCCGCCGCGGAGTTGCCTGCATCTAAAAAAATTGTTCATCTGTGGCTAAGTCTGTTCCGTGAGATCAACCTCCCGTGTCTTGTAGTTCGAAACAAAGTGCTTTCGAAACTCGTCGAACGCTCCCGCTTCGATCTCAGCGCGCGCCTGCTTCATGAGATCGAGATAGAACTGCAAGTTGTGCAGTGTGATGAGCCGCAATCCGAGAATTTCTTCTGCCTTGATCAAGTGGCGAATGTAACCGCGAGTGAATTCGCGACAGGCTGGACAAGCGCAATCTTGTTCAATCGGACCCTTGTCGAAAGTGAACTTGGCGTTCTTTAAATTCAGCGTGCCGGCCGATGTAAACGCGGTGCCGTTGCGGGCGAGGCGGGTCGGCAGCACGCAATCGAACATATCGATGCCGCGCGCGATCATTTCGAGCATTTGTGGCGGCGTGCCCAGTCCCATCGCGTAGCGCGGTTTGTCGTTAGGTAAAAACGGTTCGCTCGCTTCGACCGCGCCCATCATTTCTTTCTCCGGTTCGCCCACGCTCACGCCCCCGATGGCGTAACCGTCGAATGAAAGATCGACAATCGCCTCTGCGCTCGCTTTGCGGAGGTCATCGAAGGTCGCGCCCTGCACGATGCCGAAGAGAAGCTGGCGCTTAATTGCGGATTGCGGGTTGCGGATCGCGGAGAGCTCAGCCTCCTCAGTTGAACGTTGAACATTGAGCGTTGAGCGTTGAGCGTTTGCCGCCTTAGATCGCTTCGCCCAGCGCGTCGTCATCTCTAAGCTTTTCTCGGCATAATCGTGTTCGCACGGATAAGGGGCGCATTCGTCCAGCACCATTGCGATGTCGCTGCCGAGGGCCGCCTGGATTTCCATCGCGATCTCCGGACTTATGAACGCCGGTGTTCCATCGACATGATTTTGAAAATGCACGCCCTCTTCGGTGATCTTACGCAGTTTCGCCAGCGAAAAAATCTGGTAACCGCCACTGTCGGTCAAAATCGGCCCGTCCCAATTCATGAACCGATGCAGCCCGCCAAAATGTTTGATCACCTCCAGTCCCGGCCTAACGAATAGGTGATAAGTGTTGCCGAGAATGATTTGCGCCGTGATCTCACGCAGTTCACGCGGACTCACGGCTTTCACGCTTCCTTGGGTACCGACCGGAATGAATGCGGGAGTGTCGATCACGCCATGCGCCGTCGCCAGCCGGCCGCGGCGCGCACGTGATGAAAGACTGCTTGTGATCAACTCGAACATTGCGGGTCACGTTCGTGATCGGCAAAAATGTCGCAAGCGGATTCGTTTTGGAGAGCGCACGCGGCACGCGAAGTTTTCTTTCGATTCGCGCCGCAAATTTATCGAGTTACTGACGGGAAAAGTTCGTTTCAGCGAGCCGCCGAAACCAGTATGCGAGTCGCGCGCGCTCTCCAGATCCGTGCGCAAAAAATTCTTTGCGACCTCGGATTTTCCCTCTATATTCGCGTCCTCCGCATCAGATGTGTGAGAGGTCACGCACTGAGCGGGTTTT
>JBAQJG010000271.1:0-14507 GCA_049300145.1 Chthoniobacterales bacterium
GACTGCATTCACGGCCCGGCGTTTCGCATGTCAGAGTCGTATGACGAATTTGAAACCAGTCGGATTCACACAGATTTCGGAATTTCGAAGAAAATCCGCGACGGATGAAGATTATCGGGCTGGTGGGATTTGAACCCACGGCCTCCTGGTCCCGAACCAGGCGCTCTACCAAGCTGAGCCACAGCCCGTTTTACCTGGGTAAATCGACACTCGCGCGACAGCCTGAATTTTCTGCTCGTCCACCGTTTTTATCCACTGTATGAATTAGGACGTGTGAGCAGTCCAAAAGATACAGTGGGTATCTTCCAAAAGGTTGGCGAATGTCTTTACCGGTTCATCTAATGGCGTCTATTATGCGCGCATTAAGTCGGGCGGCAAGGAAATCCGCCGCAGCTTAGAGACAACCGATCGCTGCAAGTTGGCGCCATCATTACGCATTTACACATCGACCCAGCAAAATAAACTGATACCGGGCAGCTCGTCTGGATACACTCGCGGCTAAAGCCCGGAGGAAATTCCTAAAATACAAAACTTAGTAGGACATAGATTACATTCGAACGATAAATAATCAGCGGAAAGGACTCGGCCAGAAAACTACATGCCCCGGTTGCCCGTTCGTGTAACTTGGTTCGCCGTTCTGCTGCTGGCAGCGGTCTTGGCGCTGCTGTTCTGGCGGGGCCACGGCACCACGCCGTGCCTCACGATCTTGAGGTTACTGCGAGCGTCATCGGCTTCCCAGATGAGGTTCGCTACTTTCCCCGGGACCCCGGGGACATCAAGCTGATCACGAAGGAATTCGTGGATTCCTGGGAGCGCGAGAAGGCGTATCTCCACACCCAGGTTCTGCCGCCGACGTCATATCTCGCCATCTCCGGCGGCGGTGACAACGGCGCTTTCACTGCCGGATTCCTGAATGGCTGGACCAAGACCGGGACGCGACCGCAATTCAAGTTGGTCACTGGTGTCAGCACGGGCGCGCTCATTGCGCCGTTCGCCTTCCTGGGCCAGGCCTACGACGAGACGCTCAAATCGATTTACACCAAAGTGTCAAGGAAGGACATCATCACGGACCGGATCTTCTACTCGGTATTCTTACAGGACGCGATGGCTGATACGGCGCCGCTGTGGCAACTCCTCAAGGCGAAGGTGACGCAGAACATGGTTGATGCCATCGCGGCGGAGTATGCAAAAGGCCGGCTGCTCTTTCTCTCAACCACGAATCTCGACGCCAGGCGCCCTGTCGTCTGGAACGTTACAAAGATCGCCGCCAGCCCGGGGCGCTCGAGCTCATCCAGAAGATCATGCTTGCCTCGGCCTCCATTCCGGGCGCGTTCCCACCGGTCATGTTCAACGTGGAGGCGAACGGTAAGACCTACGAGGAGATGCACGTGGATGGCAGTACCACGGCACAAGTGTTCCTCTACTGGACGGGCGTCGAGCTCAAAAAGATGTCCCAGGAGCATCGCGCCGAGCGCGAGCGAACAGTCTACATTCTTTGCAACGCCCGCCTGGATCCGGAATGGGGCGAGGTGGAACGCAGAACCCTGTCGATTACCTTTAAGGCCATCGCCACCCTTATCGAATACCATGTGATCGGGGACTTGTACCGCATGTGCCACGTCACCAAAAGAGACGGCACGGACTTTAATCTGGCCTATATCCCTCAGACTTTCAAGGTCCCACACACGACGCAGTTCGATACGGCCTACATGCGGCAGCTCTACGAATTCGGCTTTGCACAGGCGTCGGCGGGGTATCGATGGGCGAGGCAGCCACCCACGCAGGTGGGTGAGTACGAGGACGACGCCTCGCCGTAGTCTTTTTTGGCCTGACTCCCGGGAAGGCCCGCCGTCAACGTAACCGGGACAGCAACCGCGTAGCCGCATATCGATCACACACACAACGCCGCCGCCACCGGTCGCACCGATGGAAAGAACGAACTTTCACGTTGCCCCTGAAGATACAATGTCGGGGTTGGCAAGTTCAGTCGGGCAGGATACCCAAACTGGCGGGCGAGACCTCTACCTACCCGGGACTTCCAATCGGAGTCGTTTCCTGGTAATTTGTCGATATGTTTTTTAGAACCTTCATCTTACTTTTTGCTTTGCCCATCGTCGCGCAGGCAGTTTTGTTCCAGCGGGATGTCGATTTTTCGAACTATGATAAGCCCCTCTACACGCAGATCGTAGATCATATCAAAGCCAAAGTCTCGGCCCGCCTTGGTGAGGGCAGTAATACGCGCGAGCGGTATTTCATCATTCCTTTTGCTTACCAAGACCGCGGAAATCACCCGGAATTCTCGCACTCGTTTATCTCTGTCATTCGAGTCCTTGCCGATAATAAGCAGCCCGAGCTGACGCCGGGTCTCAAACTACGAAGATATAGGAATCGGGAATTTGAAGCGTTTACCATCAGCTGGCTGCCTGACGATTTCCTGAGCAATCCCCATTTGTGCGTGTTTGACGGCGTGGGCAGCCGCATCATTCCAGAGAGGAATAACTGTCCCGTATCGACCGGTCGAAACTTTACGCTCGCAGAAACGATCAAGCTTGCCGTGGATGCAAAGAATGCGGTGGCCATGTGGGGACCTTATGAGATCAAGAAGCCGGGGTTTGATCTCGCAGTGAAGCGCAAACGCTTGCTCGACGGAGGAACCATTAAATATCGCGCCGACGACCGTCTTTATCGAAAAGACAAACTCGCTATCAGTTGCTTTCATGCCATGGCCGGTTTGGACGAGCTTTTCCCTAACGGCGGACTCTTCGGGACGGGATTTAAAATGTGGGGCTTCAATGGAACGGCCAGAGTGCTGATCGAATACACTGAGAAGGCGCGTAACAAAGGCTTACTTCTTGAGCCAGTGGATGTAAAAAGGGACCGTTACGGCTTTGTCTATGCGCCCACACGAAATGGCCGGGTGCCGTATGATCCCCTCAGAAGCGCGTCCGCTTATCAAAGATAACGCTGAGTTAGAGATCTCGCCTGTCGTCTGATTTGGTGAGCGTCATCATTTGTTAGGCGTCCGCGCCAGGTACCGTCCGGTGCGCACAGCGACACCGACCCCAGGAGCATGCTTTTTTAGCAATTGCGCTTGCAAAAGGCGCGCAGACATCCAGCGTTGCGCGCATGAAACAATGCGGCCGCATTGGCTTTAAATGGTTACCGGTTGCGCTGGCTTCGCTCGTCCTATGCAGCGGATGCTCGTTCGTGCCCCGTCTCAGCAAGCTCTCCGGCAATCGTGCTTTCATTGACTACTGGCCACCGAATCCAAACAGCAAGGGCCTAAGGCTCGCAGTTAAGGATAACATCGACATGAAGGGCGTAATTACGACCGCCGGTTCGGAGATCTTTTCCCTAACCCACAAGCCCGCGGAAAGGGACGCCCCGTGTCTGGCGATCGCGCGCCGGCGTAACGTGCAGATCGTCGGCAAAACCAATATGAGCGAATTCGCCGTCTCGCCTTCCGGCATGAATGAATATTTCGGGACGGCCGTGAATCCGTTGAAGCGACGCCTGATTCCGGGCGGATCCTCGTCTGGAAATGCCGTCGCGTTGGCATCTGGAATGGCGGACGTGGCTTTCGGCACGGATACGGCCGGCTCGGTCCGTGTGCCTGCCGCCTGTTGCGGGGTTGTCGGCTTGAAGACGACGTTCGGCTTAATTCCGATCGAAGGTTGTTATCCGGTTGAAGAGCATCTCGACACGGTGGGGCCGATGGCGAAAGACATCGCTCATACCGTTCAAGGCATGGAGCTTCTTCAAGATGGTTTTGGGGCCAAGTATGCGGCGGCGAAGGCAGCGAAGCCTACCGCGCGAAGCATCCGGGTCGGACGTCTCAAACTGAAAGGGACTGATCGAAAAATCGATCAAGCGATCGACGATGCGCTTGCCAAAACGGGATTCCAAGTGGTCGAGCTGGACGAAAGCCTGAGCGAACAATTCGAGCAAGCGAAGAAGGACGGCACCACCGTTGCCTCAGCGGGTGCGTGGATCAGCAACGGGCGATTTCAGCTCGCTGTGACAGCTCGAACCCAGTCTGTACTCCGACTCGGTCAGATAAACTATACCACGAGTTACCGCGGCGCATTGGCCAGGCGGGGGGCGTGGCAGCGGACGCTGAGTAAAGCTTTCGAGAAGGTGGACCTCATCGCGTTGCCAACACTTCAAAAAAACCCGCCGGAACTTCCACTACTCAACTTGAGAATAGGAATTCGCGAAGCGCAGATGCTTCAGTTGCAAAACACGGTGCCAGTGAATTTTGCCGGCAACCCGGCGCTGGCGGTCCCCGTGCCTCTGTCCGGCGCGAAGGTTTCCTTCACGAGCCTGCAATTGATCGGCCCACGACTGGCCGAGGCGGACCTGCTCAATGCGGGCCGGCTGGTTGAGAGCGCGGTGAACAGGTAACAGTGCGGCTATTTCAAAACGCCCGCCGCTGTGAAATCGGCGTCGGTGAACTGCACGTCCTGGTCGATGCGCGCGCCATTGAATTCCGTCACACTGTTTTTCCGCGGCCCATGCACGGTGAGACTGGCTGGAATCGGATGGTGCTTTTCATCACGCGCGACTCGAGTGACATCAATGCGGCGGACGAGTTCGCCTGAGGATGAATATTTCTCGATCCGCATCGGCACGAAACGTCGAGGATCGATCCAGCTGCGTACTTTTGCGTAAACGGAAGCAGAAGAATTATCCGGCTTCGATTCGAGAATCTGGCAGTTCACTCCGTTGATCGTCTCCGAACCGATGACGGCCTGCTTTTTCCAGGCGAAGAAATTTTCGACCGCGTCCTGATAGGATAGATCGCTGTCGAACAATCCGTCGTTCATTTCCGAGGCCTTGATCGCGCGAACTGGCTGCTGCGGAACGATGATCGAGCCTTTCGCGGCACCCTGGGCCTGGTGCAAGATGACGGCTTCGCCTTTATGCTCGTCGGGCCAAAGCACTTGATAAACAAGATCGGTGGTCGTCTTGGTCCGGCGCTGCTTGATTTGGAGTTGGAGGACGCGCTTGGCGCCCTCGAGTGATTGGACCTCAAGCTTGCTGCGGATTAGGGCGCTCCCTTGGCTGACAGCGTCCATTCGATCAGCAAGTTCTGCCGCCGACATTCCGAACGGTGCGGGTTCGGAGGCGTCAATGGAGATAATGCAGAATGCCGCAGCGGCGATGGCGAGAGCGAAGAAAGGTTTCACGAATAAGGATATGTTCCCCGGATGAATTCGCACGGATCGATCAGTTTGCGCTGCTCTCATCCGGCTTGCAAAGCCAGGCTCGGGTTTAGCCGCGAGCTCCGCCAGGCTGGATAGAGGCCGCTGCTAATTCCAACTGCAACGGCAATCACGACAGAAAGGCCAAGCAGCGCAATGCTGAGGTCAGGCTGCAATAACCCTCGAATCGCCGGCGTTGCGCTCAACACCTGGACGCCGATGGCACCAATAGCTACGCCAACGACGCCGCCGAAAAGTCCAAGCAGCGCGGATTCGTAAAGAATCATCCTCATGATTCGTCCGCGCGTCCAACCCACGGCCAGGAGCACACAGATTTCATGGGTACGCTCGAAAACGGTCATGAGCATCGTATTCATCACACCAAGCACACCCACAAGGATGGCGAGGAGAGAGGTGCCCCAACTCATGGCCTTAACGAGCCGAAATCCCTCATTGTGGCTGAGGTGTTCGCTCACGGTCACAGCGCGAACTTCCGGGACCAGTTGTTCGATCCGTCGAGTAAGTTCCTTGATTTGTTGCTCGGTCGTCGAAGGCGTCGCTCGAATATCGATTGCGTTGATCTGGTTGGGAGCGCCGATGATTCCTTGCAAGAGCGGTAATGAAAGAACGACCGAGCCGTCTTCGACGAGCGCGCCGCCCTTCACGATTCCGACGACGGTTAGTTGCTTCGTTTCAATCTGAATCGGGTCGCCAACTTTTTTCTTGAGCACTTCTGCCGCGGTCTGACCCAAAACTACTGCCTCTTCCGTGGCATCGCGCGGCATACGCCCGGAGACGAGTTCCAGATTGTTCCATGCAAATCCTCCCCACTCACGCGCGGAGAGAATCATCAGATCAGAGTCTTCAACACTGGTCACCTCCACGAGAAGGTTGCAGGTCGCAGCGATGTGGGGAAGGCTGGCGATCCGATCGCGGACAGAGGCGTCGAACGGCTTCGGCGTGAGAGATCCTCCTCTATTAGTGACGACGACATCGGTTCCTCGCGCCTTCAATCCAACCTGCCAGCCTTTCTCAAAACCTCGAGACATCCCGACCAACGCAACGACGGCAGCGATGCCGATGGAAATTCCCGCGAGAGTCAACCCGGTGCGCAAGGGGCGACGCCAGAGACCGCGGATGACAACAGTAAAAAAGGTCATCGTTTATCGTCCGAGACGATTCGACCGTCGATCATGCGAAGAATCCTTCCTGCTCGCCCGGCAATCGTTGGGTCATGAGTGACGAGCACCATGGTGCGCCCCTGCTCCTGTTGCAGGCCAATAATGAGGTCGAGAACCGAATGAGCGTTCTCGCTGTCGAGATTACCGGTCGGTTCATCCGCAAGGAGCATCGATGGCCCATTAGCGAGACTCCGCGCGATGGCGACGCGCTGTCGCTCGCCACCGGAAAGTTTGGAGGGGAAATGATCGAGTCGATGCTCGAGGCCAACCAGTTTTAGCAGTTCCAAGGCGCGCGCGCGTCGTTCAGAAGCTGAGCGATCGATTTCGAACATCGGGATCTGTACATTCTCGGCCGCGGTGAAAGTCGGCAGGAGGTGAAAGGCTTGGAAAATAAATCCGACCTCGCGGGCACGGTAGGCTGCGGGATTGGGATGATCCGGCAGCGATATTCCGCGGTAGAAAAGGGTTCCGGATGTCGGTTGATCCAACGCACCTAGTAATTGCAGCAAGGTCGATTTACCGCATCCACTCGGTCCAGTAATGGCAACGAACTCGCCCTCTTTAATGGAAAAATCTACTCCGCGCAGTGCCTTGACTTGCCCTTCGTCGAACTCGCGGGTGAGAGTCTTTGCCTCGAGAAGAGAGGTGTCGCTGGCAGACATGGTGCTCCTCAAGGGAATTTTATTCATTCCTGAGAGAAGTTAGTCAACCGAAGGATCAAATCGTCTGCCATTGCGGCCCAACTCGTGGATCGGCCAGGCAGCGCATCAGTTCAATCAAGGCGTAACGATAACTTGTATACGGGGCTCGTTCGCCCGGTTTTTTTGGCTGCAATTTTTCAACGTGTTGCGGCAAAACGGAATGAGGCAGACCGGCACGTTGATGATGAACTCCATGAAACGGTTCGTGAAGCAGCGTGAAAGCAACCAGCCGTCCCATCCAGCTGTTCGCGACGATGCTGCGAGTCGAGCTATTTACAGTGTCACCCGTCATCCCGACGTGCTCGATGTACTTGCGCCAGTTCTGTAAATTAGCCGCCAAAACCGCCGGCGCGAGATACATCCAAATGAAATATCTCCAGAGACCGAATGCTGCGATCACCCAGAGGATTAAAGTCCACGTCGCGACTGTCAGCGCCAATTCCGCCCAAATGCGGCGGCGCACGCGTTTGCTTCGGACCGGAGAAGGAGAATGAAAGAAGGCTCGCAGGAAGAGAAATGGCCCATAAAACAATCCGAGGTTCAGCTCGGCTAATGCGGCCAAACATCTCGCCCAACGTGGCATGGTCGTTTGGGAGAGTGGCCAGAATTCATAGTCTCGCTCCGTCGCGAGATAAGCATGATGCGTTTGATGGACAACCCGATAGAGGCTGAAACTCATCAGACTTAACGTGCCGATCACCAGCCCATCAAACTCATTGAAGGCGCGATTTTTTCGGAGAAGCCCGTGAGCCGCCTCATGCAGGCCGATGAGAGCGCCGTGCATCAAATGGCTGGCAACAAGAACGAGCGGCACCGCCAGCCAAATCAATCCGCGATGCACCGTTATAGCGAGCATCACCTCAGTGAAAACTAAACCGAAAACGAGGAACTGAAATGCACTCCGCAATACCCAGTGCGGTTCATGCATCTCGCTGAGATCTTCGTCGATGGCGGCATTCATTGAGGTCGGTTCAGTACTTCAGAGATTCGGTTGTCCGGCGAGCGGCAGATGCCCGCCAGAACTCGCTGAAATATGCCATCGAGACGTTCAATGTCACGTCGGGAAAACAAATTCTCGCGAAAAAGCCAGGCGACTTCCAGACCGTCGCCGGTTTCAGTGATTTCGCATCCGAGCTGGAAACGTGCGGTTCCGGTCGAACGCATATTCAGGCGTGCGGAAAGATTAGGCAGCGAAACCTCCGGCATGGGATGGTTCTGCAAAGCAAAGCGAACCTCGAAAACTGGATTATATCCCGCTTCCGATTCCTGGCCGAGACCGCGCACCAACTCGACGAAAGGGATGGCGCTGGCAAACGAGTCAATCGTTTGCTGATGACCCGCTCGTAAATGATCGGCGGCAATGCGCGAGCGATCGATCTGTGCGCGCAGCGGTACAATGCCCGCGTAGTATCCCATAGTTTCACGCGCGGTTTGCCTGGTGCGATTGGCAACCGGTGTTCCCACCACGAGATCATCGAATCCGCTCCATTCGGAGAACGCAATTTGGAAGGCCCCAAACAGCGCGCTGAAGAATGTGATGGTAGTTTGGCGGGCCAGTTCGCGCGTGTCGTTAGTCAGATTCGCAGGAATCGCGGAAAGCCATCGCTTGGGCGGCCCCGGCGTGATCGGCAAACTCCACATCCGAAGTGAACCGGCTAACTGGGTCCTCCAAAACTCGACGCGCTGCTCCACAACCGCCGGTTGCCAGAAAGCGCGCTCAGTTGCGCCCCACGCCGTGTAGGTTTGCGGCACGGGCAGCAACGCCTCGGAAGATCCCATCACGACCTCGATGTAAGCAGCGAAAAGGTCCTGAACTAGTAACCCCAGACTCCAGCCGTCAGCAATGGCGTGATGAATCGCGAAAACCAACATGTGGTCGTTGGCCGCCCGACGCAAGTCGGCCGCGCGGTAGAGCGGCCCTTGCACGAAGTCGAATGGCGCGCAGAAAATCTCTGCGGCCAATTCTTCAATCGCTTCCGGTTGCGCATCCTTTGGCGCAACTTCGCGAAATTGAAAATTGATCCCGCAACTCTTTCGGATCATTTGGAGCGGACGCTCTTTGCCGGGAAGGATCGAGAGACGCAAAACCTCCTGACGATTGACCACTCGCTGGATCGCAGCACGACACTCTCGCTCAGTCAGGAGTCCGTGCACGTTGATGAGACAGCAGATGTGATTCGCGTTGTCCTCCGCCGGCACCGGCGAGACTTCCCAAAGTTCTCGTTGTGGGAAAGTCAGCGGATGGAGCTGCGCTTCACCGCGATCGAGCCATTGTTTGAAACGAGCGCGTTGATCAGCCGGCATCGCGGTTACACCTGAGCCGACGCTTAACGCTTGGCTTCTTCGATCGCTTTGTTCTCTTCGGATTCGGCCTCGTGTCCGAGCAGACGTTCGATTTCTTCGTGGGAAATCGCATCAAGGTCGACTGCACCAGTTGCCTCGGTTTGCGCCGACGCTGGCGTGGATTCCGCGACGGGTGCCGCGCCACCGAGGTGACCTGCGATTAACGACGCGATTTGACCGATGGTCCGAGCTCGCATCAGACTCGTTGGAGGAAGAGCAACGCCGACCGCCCCTTCAAGCGACGTCTCGATTTCGACACCCATCAACGAATCCAGTCCAAGATCGGTGAGTGGCTGATCGTCACGGAGGCTGTCAGGCTTGACTCGCAAAACGGAGCCAACGGCTTCCCGGACAGCCTGGCAGATAACAGCCTGCTTTTCAGCCGGCGAAGCTGCGTCGATCCGGCTTCGCCAGTTACTCATTGCACCAACTGTCTCCTCATTTTCAAGCACGGCGAAAATGCGCTCCAGAAAGGGATTTTCCTGCATGCTTCTAAAGAATTGCCGCCACTTTTTCCAATCAACCCGAATCGAAATCGCTTGGGCGCTTCCCGCACAAAGGAACGATTCAAGTAACGCCATCGCTTCACCGGGCGAAATTGCAATTGTTCCCTGCCGGGCAAGGAAATCGGCGACACGTTCGTTGCGCGCGACAAAGCCTTCGCCACCGAGTACGCCCCAGTTCACAGTAAGCGCGGGAAGGCCGAGCGCCTGACGATGGTGCGCCAGGCTGTCGAGAAAAGCGTTCGCGGCACTGTAATTTCCCTGAGCGGGATTACCAAAAATGCTTGAGACAGAAGAGAACATCACAAAGCAATCGAGTTTCATTCCTCGGGTTGCTTCGTGGAGGAGCCATGCGCCGTGCGCCTTTGGTCCGAAGACGGTTCGCATGCGCTCGGGCGTGAGCGAGGCGAGCGGGGCATCATCGATTACCATCGCAAGATGAAAGAGACCGCGCAGCGGCTGCGCGTCGGACTTGATTTCCGCAAAAAGTCGCCGCACGTCATCGGGCGCGCCGACATCCGCAGACACAACGCGCACTTCCACACCGCGCTTTTGCAAGTCCTCAACAAACTTGCTGGCCTCTGGACTGGAAGCGCCGCTGCGGCTCGTGAGCACAAGACGGCGCGCACCGCACTCAGCCAGCCACCGAGCCAGCACTTTGCCGTATCCGCCGAAAGCGCCGGTAATGAGATAGCATCCGTCCGGCTTGACCTCGAATCCCTGAGCGGGCAATTCACCGCGTCGCGGGACAAAGGGCGTCGGGAATGCGACCACAACCTTGCCGATGTGTTTTCCGCCAGCCATGAGCCGAAACGCGGAATCAATGCGGGAGGCAGGAAAGGCCCGGAAGGGAAGCGGCCGCAACGCACCCATTTCAACCAAGTCAGAAATCTCCTCCAGCATCTGGCAGGTCAGTTCTTCGTTACCGTGGAAAACCGCATCCATAGCCACGACATGGAACGACGCATTATTGCGCAGAGGCCGAAGCGGGATGCGCGCGTTTTGATAGATGTCGCGCTTGCCAATTTCGATGAAGCGACCGAATTCGGCGAGACAGGAAAGACCCATCGGGATCGCTTCCCCAGCGAGCGCATTCAGAACCACGTCCACTCCTTTGCCAGCGGTTATCTTCAGCACTGACTCGGCAAAATCGCCGCGTCGCGAGTCGATCACGTGTTCCACTCCGAGCGTTTTGAGCAAAGCACGTTTGCTCGGGCTGCCGGCAGTGGCGATCACGTCCGCTCCAAGATGCAGCGCGATTTGGATCGCGGCCATTCCGACTCCACCTGCGCCCGCGTGAACACGAACGCGCTCGCGCTCACGCAGCCGCCCCACGTTTCGCAACGCATACCACGCGGTCATGAAAACGACCGGTAGCGTTGATGCCGATTCAAATGTCAGATGTGCCGGAATCCGTCGCACGTCTCCTGCACGCGCTATCGCGTGAGTGGCAATTCCGAAGACGGCGAGCCCGAACACGCGATCTCCCGGCGCGAGCGTCGTGACTTCCGGGCCAACTGCTTTGATAATGCCGCTGACTTCGTCGCCAAAAATGCGCGCATCCGGAGCATCGCCCGGATAAAGTGCCAGCGATTTCAGCACGTCGCGAAAATTCATTCCGGCCGCTTTCACTTCAATCAACACCTGGCCCGGACCGCACGTCGGCAGTTCGAACGGAGCAAAGCGGAGGGTGTCGAGACGACCGCGTTCGCGACATTCCAAACGCAATGGCAGGATCGGATCGAGCCATTGCTCGGAGGACAAGCGGCCGCGGTCCAGTCGCCGAACATAGCGAGCTTCATCTCGCAAGGCGATCTCGCGCTCCGTGCCTTTGCGAGATAGCTCACTCCAAATCAATGCCGTATCTGTCGAGGACGGTTCTGGGGGAAGATCGATGGCGCGCCAGGAGAGGTTGGAATGTTCGTTCAAAATCACGCGCATCAATCCGATGCTCGACGCCTGCGCCACCGCCGTCGGTCGCGGATCATTGCCGGCGGGCTGAGCGTTCCGCGTTACCAAGTCCAGGCGCAATCTCGCTGCGGGCGCAGCGGATTCGAGCGCCTGGGTAAGATGCAGCAGTGCGTCCAGATTGGTCGCCATGTCGGCTCCATTGATAGGTGCATCGAGATTCCAAAGATAGACGATGCGCTCAGGTGAGGACACCCCGCAGTCTTTGATAAGCTGTTGCCAGTCTTCCAGCCTTCCCGGTCGCAAGGTAAAAGCGTCGTTGCCATCGAACTCGAAATGGTTTCCCTGCGTGGCGACGCGGCACCTGGCGCCAAGTTCGCGAAGTCGCGAAACTAACACTTCACTCACTCCCGACGCATCCGCGAAAACAAGCCACGATTTCTCCTCCGGCGCTTGCAAGTGGGTCTCAGGCGGCACCGAAGCTTCCTCGTAGGACTTGCGTGCCAACAGGCCGATCTGACCTTCTCCTCCGGTTGGGCCGAGCAGACCGGGCAAGGAAGCCGTTTCAACGAAACCAGTTTCCCGCAGCACCGTTTCCCATTGTGCTCTCTTGAGTAAGGGTTGTTCCGGGCGCAGATCGCGATCGGTGAACCGCCACCAGCCGCTCGTTAGTCCGAAAACGGTCTCTGTCCAAAGTTGCGGCGTAGCCGTGTCCATGAAAATGAGGCTGCCTCCGGATGCAAGCAGCCCATGCAAGTTCCGCAATGCGGCACGCACATCGCGGACGGCGTGCAGCACGTTGGTCCCGATAATGAAGTCGAATGCTCCTGCTTCGAGTTCCTGCTCCACGCCTGGTTTTTCGAGATCGAAAATCTTAAACTCCACCTCCGAAAACGCTGCCAGCTTCTGCGCGGCACCGGAAAAAAATGCGGCCGAGACATCGCTGAATATGTAGGAATGCAAGCCGCGCTCCAAGAGTGGTAGAACCTGCGACGCCAATCCACCTGTCCCCGCGCCGATCTCCAGAATGCGCAGGCCGCGTCCTTCCGGCAGGCTTCGTCCCGCTGTGCTCACCACCGCAGCGATGGCTGCGAGCCAGTGACTGGTGAAGAGGCCGTCGCCATAGAAATGATCGAGCAACTCCGCGCCGATTCCCGAGAACAAGACCTGCACCGCATCCTTTTCGCCGCGCAAAATCGATCCCAATTCAGCACAGTTTCCTTCGCAAAGGAGCGCCTCGGGAAGATGTCCGGGGTGCTTCTCGATGAAGTTGCGCAGAACTTTCCCGGCGGAACCTGCTGCTTCAGCAAAATCAGGCACCGGCTCAAACCCCGCTTCTTTTTTTCGGAGCACGCCATGCCTAACGAGACCGGCCATCAGCCGCTCAAAGGCAGGTCGCATCGGGGTTGCTACCTGAAGCGTCGCCGCATCAAAGCTAACACTTGGAGTCACTCCCATTTCCGCCACTCCGCGCGCCAGTCGCGCGGCCGCGAGATCGTCAAGAGCGCAAAGCGCCGCCTCCAGTTCGGAGTGACCGCGAACATCAACGACATCGTCCAGTGCACTCTGTGCCGTGGCCTTTAATTGATCCAGTGGGAGCGGGGACAGCGCCGGTTTGGGCGACTCGTTACGCACCCGCTGCCAGGCGACATGATATGTTAAATCGCGGGTGCCGCCGGGCCCGGCAGAGCGGCCTGTGCCGGAAAGGCTAATGGCCCGGAATCCTTCCACCAGCACGCAAGGTTTTCCTACCTCATTATATAGAGTGATGTCGCCTTCGAGGAAGTCATCGCCGAACTCGCGCACCTTCGCACAGACACGACTGGAGGGGCCCGGTGAGCCGAGAAAGAGAATGCGGCGAAATCCGACCGGCAGCTTCATCCGAGCCTGACGACCTTCAACCGTTGCCGCACCAGCGGAGAAAACTTGAAGCGCTCCGTCGAAGAGAACGGGGTGCAGAGCATATTCGCCCGCGCGGGGAGACAGCGCGTCCGACAAGACCACGCGTCCTGCGGATCGCCCAGCACCCGCCGATAATTCGCGAACGGGTCGAAATTCTTCCCCATAACGCAAGCCCAGATCGCTCATGTGGCGGTAGAAGCCGTCGACCGCGACGGATTGAGTGCCGGAAACGTCCGCCCATTTTGAGGAGGCAAAGATGGATTCCGTGCGCTCACCGCGCATCGAGCCCACCACGTGGAGGGACCAGGTGACGCTTTGTTCGAAACGACTTTGGATGGAAAAGGTACGTTCGTTAGGCGAGTATGAGAACTCGAGCTGCACGCCCGATGGCGGATCTGGCAGGATGAGCGGCTTGCGAATTTCGAAATCCTCAACCACGAACGGTTGCCCCTCGAACAACTGCACACCGGCTTCAAGCGCCAGCTCAACAAATGCCGCGGCCGGGAAAATGACATGGTTTTCAACCTTGTGATCTTTCAGAAAAGCCATGTGGCGCGAGTCCAGCCGAACGATCCAGGTCGGCATCGCGCGTGGCAGCCGGACATCAAACAGGCCGCGTCCACCCGGTGCGAGCCGACCATCGCGGGCATCGCTCGCCTCATTCCACCATCGCGCCTTTTCCCATGCGTAAGCCGGCAGCGAGACGAGATGACGGGAAGGCGTCATGGCCGAGAAATCGAGCGGAACAGCAGCACGGTGCAGATC
>JBAQJG010000272.1:0-4141 GCA_049300145.1 Chthoniobacterales bacterium
AAAACTGACGAAATCCGAATGACGAATGTCATTGCTGTTTCCCTTCGTTTTTGTTGCAACGCGGAAGCCATGCGTGCATGATTGCGCGGCGCAGATGAACTTCCTGCTAATTCCAAAAGAACTTAGACCGATTGCCGAAAAAGTTGAGGCCCGGCAACGCATTTCGGAAACCGATGCTCTCGATCTCTACCGCTCGAACGATCTTAACGCGCTCGGAATCATCGCAAATGCGCTCCGCGAACAGAAGAATGGCAACTACGCGACCTATATCCTGAATCGCTACATCAATTACTCCAATATCTGTATTCTCTCCTGCCAGTTCTGCGCGTTCGCCGCCAAAAAACGCGATGCCCATGCGTTCGAACGAACAATCGACGACATCATCAGCGCTGTCGAAGGAGCACGCCGCCTCGGGATTACTGAAGTGCACATGGTGGGTGGTCTCCATCCGACACTGAAAAAGGATTGGTACCTCAAGCTCTTGCGTCGCCTGCGCGCTCTCGATCCAAATCTGCACATCAAAGCATTCACAGCCATCGAGGTGCGCCATCTGGCACAACGAGTTTTCCGCATGTCCATCCGCGACACGCTTGAGCTTTTGCGCGACGCCGGTCTTGGATCCATGACCGGTGGCGGCGCGGAAATTTTCGATGCCGCGGTGCGAGATGAAATTTGTCGCGGTAAGGAGACTGCCGCTGAATGGCTCGATGTCCATCGCACCTGGCACGCCATGGGTGGCCGCAGCACGTGCACAATGCTCTATGGACACATCGAAACCCTCGCTCAGCGCGTCGATCACCTGCGCCAGCTGCGCCAATTGCAGGATGAGACCCACGGGTTCACCGGATTTGTTCCATTCGCCTTCGAACCGCAAACTACGGTCCTCGCGCACGTCCAGCCGGCCTCGGCATTTGAGCAACTTCGCAATCTTGCCGTCAGCCGCGTTTATCTCGATAACATCGATCATCTTACCGCTTATTGGGTGAGCATGGGCCTGCCGCTTGCCCAGGTCTCCCTCAGTTATGGGGTGGACGATTTGCACGGCACGATCATGGAAGAAAAAATTTTCCACATGGCGGGCGCAACCACTCCGCAGGAGCAAACTGTCGAGATTCTCGAGCGCGTGATCCGTGAAGCGGGTCGGGAGCCGGTGCAACGAGACAGCTACTACCGTCATATTGTTTCGGCGAATGGCACAAAACCGGCCGAAGCGGAACTGGCCTGCGCCTAAATGTGGTAGGGCGACACCAGCCTGCTCTAAGCGAAGCCGAACGAGTCGAGCTGGCGAATATTCATCAATCGTTGCGCATCGGTTGCGTCAAATATCTCAATGCCCGCCCGCTGATTCGCGGCTGGACGGGTGAGGTCACGCTCGATCATCCGGCTGCGCTTTGTGCTCAGCTCGCGCGCGGCGATCTCGATGTCGCGCTCGTCTCCAGCTTCGAATTCCTGCGCAATCCAATTTACCGAGTCGTCGATGACATTTCCATTTCCTCCGCCGGACCGGTTTATAGTGTGGTAGTTGCCGACACTGGGAAAGCGCCACTACCGGAGATAGAGCTAGATCCTGCCTCCCTTACTTCAGTAGCGATGTTGCAGTATTTGATCATCGAGCGTGGCTGGAGTTTTAACCCCGTCGAAATGGCTGGTGATATTTTGTCACCATTGAACGAAGGACGCGCACGACTGTTGATCGGCGATCAGGCGATTCGATTCCGGCAAAAGTTTGGTGATGCCTATCAATACTGGGATTTGGGCGAAGAGTGGAGTGGTTTAGGGAAGCTGCCCTTCGTTTATGCGCTCTGGCTCATTAGACCGGGAGTTGTCGATGCAAAAGTAATCGCCGATCAGTTGCGCGCCTTGCGCGATAAAAACCTGGCCAACATCGACAGGTTGATTGCAGAGGAAAAAGAGTTTGATCGCGCATTTTGCTACCGCTATTACCGAGAAAACCTGCGATTCAGCTTTGGGGAAAAGGAAAAGAAAGGTTTGAGGAAATTCCAAAGCTTATGCGAAAAACACGAACTGCTGCCAAAGCGCGACAACGCTTTGGCCGTCGTGTAGAAAAGATCGACAAGAGGCGCGGCCAAGAAATCCGCATCGGTATCTCAGGCTGGCGATACGCTGGCCGGCGAGGAAAGGTTCGTCCAAAGGGAGCGGTCGCTGCGGCGACCGGGGTAATTTGGAAATCACCCTTTCTTGCCCGCCTGAACGCGCCGCTGGCGAGTTCAGTTTGCACCGCCGGCGGCGACCGCTCCTTGATCTGAATGGCTTGTCAGGCAAGGCGAGGGAAATAGATTGACCCGTGGAAAGCCGATGGATCATAGCGCCGGCGGAAGAGCTGAATGGCGCGCCGATTTCATGGAGTGAGATTTGTGACTCGGCGTGTATTGCGCGCGTGCTGATGCGTAAGGGCTTTGCGAGGCCGGAGGAAGTGGAAACCTTTCTGCGACCGCGGCTCAAATTGCTGAGCGATCCGTTTTTGTTGCCGAACATGGAGGCGGCGGTCGCGCGAATTCTCGCGGCGCTGGATCGACATGAGCGGATTGTGCTCTTCGGCGATTACGATGTCGATGGAGTGACCTCGCTCGCGCTGCTCGCGGAAATGCTGCGCGCTTATCCCGCGGCTGCGGGACCTGAATTGTTTTTGCCGTTACGGATAGAAGAAGGCTACGGCCTGAGCCGCGAGAGTATTGATCGGTGTTTCGAGAAACTTCAGCCCCAACTTCTGATCGCGATCGACTGCGGGACTTCGTCGGTAAATGAGATTGTCGATCTCAAGCGGCGCGGCGTAGACGTGATTGTGCTCGATCATCACGAGCCGAAATCGGCGTTGCCGGATTGCGTCGCGGTCGTGAATCCGAAAATCGATCCAAGTTCGACGTTTCATTATCTGTGCAGCGTCGGCATCGTCTTCAAACTGTGTCATGCGCTGCTCAAGACGCGGCCACTTCATGCGTTCGATCTCAAATCGAAGCTGGATCTGGTCGCACTTGGAACGGTGGCAGACATCGTTCCGTTGAAAGGTGAGAACCGCATTTTGGTTCAACGTGGCGCGCTCGAAATTGCAAGATCGAAAAGGCCTGGACTGAAAAAGTTGATCGAGATTAGCGGTATCCGGCCGCCGATTTTGACCGAAGACATCGGTTTCCGGCTTGGTCCGCGACTGAATGCGGCGGGACGATTGAGCACGGCAGAAAAGTCACTACAACTTCTTCTCACGCACAACGAAAGCGAAGCTGCCGAGCTTGCCGAGTTTCTCGACAAACAGAATCGCGAGCGGCAGGAAGTTGAGAAGCAAATCTTCCTCGCGGCGGAGGAGAAGATTGCCAATGAGTTCGATCCGACCCGAGACGCAGCAATCGTCGTGGGCGCGCGAGGCTGGCACCCGGGCGTCCTGGGAATTGTCGCATCGCGAATCGCGCGCAAGTATCATCGCCCGGCGATTGTGATCGGGTTCGATGACCGTAGAGTGGGAAAAGGAAGCGGACGTAGCATTGAAGGCCTGAATTTAGTCGAAGCTTTGAGCCGATGCGCGGCCCAGATTGAGAAGTACGGCGGGCACGAGATGGCGGCAGGATTGACGATTCAAGAGGAGAACATCGACTTTTTCTCCCAAGCGTTTCGTTGCGCGGCGCGGGAACTTTTGTCTGACGAAGATTTGCAGCCGCGGCTTCGACTTGACCATGAACTCACATTTTCCGAACTGAATTTCGATTTTCTCCATTGGCACGAGATGCTCCAGCCATTCGGCAACGGAAATCCGCAGCCGCTTTTTTTCGCGCGCGAGGTAGAGGCGGTGGCGTCTCCGCGCGTGGTGAATGAGAAGCACTTGATCTTCCGCCTTCGCCAGCGCAATTACCATCGTCGCGCCGTTTATTTCAACGGAGCAACTGTAACTCTGCCGCCGCCGCCGTGGGACATCGCGTTTCGTATTCGAGCGGACGAATACGAAGGCGAGATCTTGCTTGAAATGCAGGTGGAAGCGCTGCGACAAGCTGGGCCAATCGAATGACCGAGCAAACGACGAGGATAAAACTTCGTTGCGGCCAGGCGTTGCAACGAAGTCGCCGCGGCGAGCGCTCCCCAGATGATGGAAATCTCGCCCGCCGCGGCGCGCTGGCTGAACTCGATTGGATTC
>JBAQJG010000273.1:0-1597 GCA_049300145.1 Chthoniobacterales bacterium
GTGTAATGGCGTCTCTTCGATGTTCGTCAGGTTCATGGAAACCTGCGCGATACCATATTCCTCCACGTACCAGCCGATGGCTTTCACATGCTTCAGCATTCCGGGAATGCGAACAGGTTCGCCGTTCGCATCGAGCACAGGTTTTCCCGAAGGCGTGCCGTCCTCCGTTTCGATCCGGCCATTTTCTCTTACATCAAAAGCGACCGAATTTGCCCTTCGCACCGCCTTCGTGTTCAGATTCACGTTGTAGGCGACTAGGAAATTGCGCGCGCCAATCGCGGTTGCGCCTGACTTCTCGTTGAACACGGAGGGCCCGAAATCCGGCTTCCACGCGTGTTCTTTGATCTTCTCGAAAAAGCCCTCGTATTCTCCGGCCCGTATCACGGAAAGGTTCGAGCGGGATGGATCGCCCGCTGCCTTTTCGTAGAGATAGACGGGGATATTTAATTCTTCAGCAACGCGCTTTCCTAGCTGTTTTGCACAAGCGATTGCTTCTTCCCAACTCACATCGCTTACCGGAACAAACGGGCAAACATCGGTTGCGCCCATACGGGGGTGCGCGCCCTTGTGTTTGCGCATGTCGATCAGTTCCGCTGCTTTTTGAATTCCGCGAAATGCGGCTTCCACCGCGGCTTCAGGGCTTCCCACGAACGTCACGACCGTCCGATTGGTGCTCGCACCAGGATCCACGTCGAGCAGGGACACTCCATCGGCCGATTCAATTGCCGCGGTGATTTGTCGAACGGTGTTTGGATCGCGCCCTTCGGAAAAATTTGGCACGCATTCGATCAGCTTTTTCATCGGCGCCTCGCCCCAAGAGACGGATGCCTGCTGTGATGACGGACAACCAGAATCCGAACAACATCGCCGACAATTCGAAAGAGAAAATGATAAGGGAATCGCTGAAGATTTACTCGCCGAATATCGCGTTCGCGAATTACGAAAGATTCCGGCCGCACAGCCGCACCTGCCATGAAGCGCCGCAGCTCTCTATAGAATTCATTCGCAAGTTTCGGCGTAGCCATTTCCTCGTAATAAGCCATGATCCTCTCGATATCCGAAAAAACCTTCGGATGAAGGACAAGCCGCATTAGCTTCGACGGCGTTCGATCTGCTGCTCGAGTTGCTCGAGGGATAGACCCGCTGACGGATTCGCATCAAGCTCCGCGTCCCGGCGCAGGGCCTCGGCGATACCCTCATCTTCGTCGTGAAGAACCGACGGAAGCGATCCGAGCAGATGAGCCGCGAGCACGGCTCTCTGGCGCTCGGGCAAATCCAGCGCGAGTTTCTCGACTTCAGTGATTGCGGCCATGAACACCAGTATAACGGGCGGCGCCTTGCTCAGCAAATGCGCCAGACATTTTCACCAGGCCTTGTTGAAGAAGAAATTGTCGATCTTAAGGTGTAGGCGAACGTGAACGACAGGATCTTCGAAGAAGTATCGATCACGGGATCGAACCTGAAAGATCAACTTATGTTCGCTGTTTTGCATGCGCGCGGGTACGCGGACATCTTCGACTGGGTTGAGCCCGATCGCGAACGGGCTAAGCGCATAAAGGAGCAGGGCATCGTGGATGATTTCGTCCAAGCACTCTAC
>JBAQJG010000274.1:0-2462 GCA_049300145.1 Chthoniobacterales bacterium
GTCTGATACAATCGCGAGACGATCAATGCGCGTTCTTGTTGTAGAAGATCATCCCGACACGGCGGAACAATTTGCCAGACTGCTGAGACGCGCGGGACACGAAGTCGTCTGCGCTGGAAGCATCAAGGAAGCGCAAACCTGCGCGTCGGTCACGCCGGGTCAGGATCGCGCTTGCACATTCGACATTCTAATTAGCGATTTGGATTTGCCGGACGGCAGCGGCCGCGAACTCATGCGAAACCTGGCTCAACGGTGTCCGATTCGCGGAATCGTTATTAGCGGCCATGGCATGAAGGAAGACGTCGATGGAAGCATGCAAGCGGGCTTCTCGTATCACATCACTAAACCAGTGAACTGGGCTGAATTGAAAGCGGTAATCGACCAGATCAGCGACGAAATCTCTCACCAAGCCGCGCCATCACTGTCAAAGCTCGTTTGATCTTCGCCTGCTCGTGGTGCGCCACTTCGTGTTCCATGAAGATCACCGCGGTGTGGGCAGTGCGCGGCAGAGCGGGGGATTACCGAAGAAGCAGCGATTGAGCAAGGCCTTCGCGAAAAAGCTGCGGAATCTCAACACACCGGATCGTAGATTTACGCCAAACCGTAAATCCTTTGCTCGGCACTGGTCACATGTCTCGGTTTTCCCCAAAACCGAGTCGCCGCCTTCCCTAGGCTGGTTCAGCCGCCGCGGCCGCCTCACAACCTCCCGCCGTAAAGTTCGGCCCCGAACCGCACTGGTCACTTCCTATTTTATCTGCACTTGATAGCTCGGAAGACGGGCTAAGTTTGCTGCGACATGAAAGAGGAAACGATTGATACGCATTCGAAGGCGCTGAGGATCAACCTCGATCCGCGCTGGTACGGAACGTTCGCCGAGATCGGCGCCGGGCAGGAGGTGGTGCGGTGGTTTTTCCGCGTCGGCGGCGCCGCGGGGACGATCGCGAAGAGCATCTCGGCTTACGATATGAAAGTGAGCGACGCCATTTACGGGCGCGCGGAGCGTTATGTCTCGCGCGGGCGGCTGCAAGCAATGCTCGACCACGAGTTCGACCTCGACGTCGAGCGGCTCGGGAAGGAGCGCGGCGATAACACTTCATTCTTCGCCTTTGCCGATACGGTCGTGGCGCGAAGTTACCGCGGCGGCCATGAATTCCACGGTTGGATGGGAATCAAATTCCAGAGCCGCGTCCACGATCAGCCGAGCCAGATCGTGATGCACCTGCGCATGCTCGATGCGGAGGCGTCGCTGCAACAGGAGGCGCTCGGCATCGTGGGAGTCAATCTTTGCTACGGCGCATTTTTTTTAAGCCACGTGCCGGAGCAGTTAATCGAGTCGCTGCTGGACAAGCTGACCACCGGTCGGATCGAGATCGACCTGCTCGAATTCACCGGGATCGAATTTCGCAACGTCGACAATCGGATCATGGCGCTGAAACTGGTGCAGCTGGGGCTGAGCGGGGCGGCCATGTTTGGCCCGGATCGCGAGGTGCTGCAGCCCTCAGACGAGCTGCATAACAAGGCCGTCCTGGTCGAGCGCGGCAGTTTTCGCCCGCCCACGTACGTCAATCTCGACATGTTGAATTGCGCACTGGAGAAGTTCAAACAGGACCCCGGCTGCGCCGGCAAACAGATCTTGCCGTTGATGGAACTCACGATGCGCAACCTGCTGGCGGGCGGCAAGGACGTGGATCGCCGCGATTTTCTCGCGCGGGCGGAGCTGCTCGCCGCCTGTGGCATGACTGTGCTTATTTCCGACTACTTCGAATACTATCGGCTCGCCGCTTATCTCGCCTGGCGTACGAAAGAGCGCATCGGTGTCGTCATGGGACTGCCGAGCGTGTCCGTGTTATTTGACGAAAAGTATTACGCGGAACTGCCCGGCGGTATCCTGGAGAATTTTGGTCGGCTGTTTAAGAATGACTTGAAAGTCTATGTCTATCCCCTGCGGCGTCGTGAAGGGGACGAGTTACAAACTATCCGCACGCTCAAAGTGAACCCCGATTTGCAACCGCTTTATGATTACCTGGCAGGCCGGGGCAGCTTCGTCCAGCTCGATAATTTCAACCCGAAATATCTGCCGATCTTTTCCCGCGACGTGCTCAAGCGCATCGGCGGCGGCGACGAGAGCTGGGATGAAATGGTGCCACCCCAAGTCGCAGAGATCATCCGCCAGCGCGGCTTTTTCGGGTACACCAAGAAGGAGTAACTTGATTTAACGCATCAGCGCATACGGACCGGGCTGCATCCTAGCGGCCGCACCGGAACGTATCGCGAATCGCGTCCAGTTGCTTCCACATATCTCCATCGCGCGGCTCAAGCGACATACCGAAGAAGAAGACTGTGTTGTTTGACGTTCCGCAACCCGAGATCATCCGAACCTCGGAGTTCAACGTGATCATTTTGCCGTGGGTATCGTAGATGGTTGCGGTTCCGCTGAACGCCCGAGTCGCTGTGCCTCCGAA
>JBAQJG010000275.1:0-3602 GCA_049300145.1 Chthoniobacterales bacterium
AATTCGGTCTTCTCCTTATTTAAAATAATCAGCTGCTCATTGGAGGATGCCAGTTTGCCGAGCGCGTCTTGCATTTTCGCAAAGGCGCGCTCCCGGCCGGTTTCAAAAATCAATCCGAGGACGAACATGAAGGCGATCAAGCCAAGATAGCCGGCCGAAGTAACGAGGGCGTGCCATGCCGGATCGTAGGTGATTGGAAGGTTGATTTCCTTTATCTCAACGCAGACGACCGCGGTCCCGACCAAAAAGCACGCAAAGACCCAAAACCGCGCCGATTCCTTGCCGACGACCAACAACGCACAAAGCGGAACGCTCGCCAGCCAGGCGACGGCGTGCCCGTGCAAGCCTCCTTCCACGCAAGACAAGGCCGTGAATCCAAGCGTCATGACCGCGGCGAGCCCGTTACCCGCCAACTTCAACTGATGGGTCTTGCGCATCACCCACGGCGCTGCGCCAAATCCGATACTACAAACCAGAATGATGACCGCGCCCCAGAAGTGCCGAATTTCGAGGTAAAAAGCCGCATAAAGCGTCCCAAACGCGACCCCGAGAAAACCAAACCGGACGATCAACCGCGCGCGTCTTGTCAACTCGGGATCAGCAAGCCAATCATCGAAAAGAAATCGGTCGATGAACTTGTTCGCCTTGCGTCTCCAGTTGCTAAAGACCCCCCCCTGCGTTGGCGAGGTCGATCCGGCGGAGCGTAAAGGCTTCGCATCGTGCTCATTATTTGTCGGGCGAGACATCCGCGCCCCAAAAACAAGCATGGTGCGTGCTTGCAGAAACGCCATTTGCCTCGAACGAGCTCAGAATCTTAACAAACACGCTCGACTCCGACCGCCATTGGACTTGCGGAGATTGCGTTACACTTTCGCGTAAACCCCGCCGCTCTTATCCGCAAGCTCTTTTCGATCTTGCGGTCATCGCTTCACTCCTTCCTCGCGCAGGACTATCGGATCGAACGTGCGAATTCCTGCGTGTAAAGCATCATCGGTGACTTCGTGATTGTTCGTTATGTTGTGTTATCATGCTGTCATTATTCGTATTGGGACGATAGCGATTTTTTCGCAATGTGAACCATCACGCACATGAGCGAAGAAATTCTGTCATGAATTGTCATGAAAACTTCGGCTCGAACTTTTATCGTCAACGTTAAGCTCTGGAAACCGTTTTGATTGCTGCCCGCTATTTCGACTCGCGAGACTCTCTTTAGCGATTCCAACGCAATCCTGGCCGCAGCAATCAAGATCGACATTGAGGAATTCAGTGTGTGGCCCGTCGGTCACACTTTATCGTGACTCGCGCCGATCATCAGGCGGCCGCCGGTCGCGGCAAATCCGAATTCGACAGTGGAGGCTCCTCAAGACGATGCACATTTTAATTGTCGAAGACCATGCGGATAGCCGTGAGCAGCTTGAACGGTGTTTAAGCCGACGCGATTACGACGTTACCACAGCGGAAGATCTACGAACTGGAATCGATCTTTTGAACATGCAGCAATTCGACGCCATCATCAGTGACATCGCCCTTCCCGATGGCACGGGCTACGCGCTCATCAGTGAAGTTCGGCGGCGAGGGATTGGCGGGTTGGGCATTGCCGTTTCAGGTTACCCGTATCCGTCGGATGTCGACGAGCCCGGAGCGACCGGATTCCATTATCACTTGAGCAAACCAATCAATTGCGACCATCTCTGTTCTCTTCTCGAAGGAGGCCGCACCAGTGAGGGCCATGCGCCCAACCATATTCTCGCCGTTCTCAACCGGCGCATCGCGCTGATACGCGAGCAAGCGCAAACTCTCGAAAAACAGGTAAAAGAGCTGGAAGATGAAACTGCCAGACTTAAAAAAGAAAACGCAGAGCTTCGTGTCAAGGTTGCGACCAAATCTCGTTCTGATTTGTCATAACTGCGGCCTGGCTTGAAAATGTGCGTGCACGATCACTTTGCGAAAAGTTATTCACAGGTTTTATCGACAAGAAAAAATGACGCCAGAACCGTTTTGATTTGCGTCCGCTACTTTTACTTTTGCTCGTCTAAGCGGGGATCGCCGTTGCAGCGCAAACGTCGCCTGCGGGTCGCAACGGATTGGGCGTCACGCTTCGCAGAATTTCAGCACTCCGCGTCCGCTTCTACTGGTTGAGCACGCGGGCGGCCACGCTTTTTTGGTCTGCGTGTGTGCGTTGTCTGAGTCGCCGTTCGTCTGCTTCAATAGCTCGGCGGACATAGCATCCATCGTTTCGCTGAAAATTTTCGTCCCATCGGTAGCCCGCCGCTGCGTCCCCGCTCGGTTCACCGATTGCTTTGTCCGCGATGTCGAGCTTTATTTTACTTGTTTTCGATTCGCCAGTGTGAATCGCGGGCCGCGCGGTTGCGGCAATGGCTCCAGCTCTACTGTAGGACGTATGCTTCCACCAGCGCGATGCCGGTCGTGCCATTTTTACCGCGAACAATGGCGGTGTAGTTGCCTGGACTTAAGCTCCTCAGAATCGCTGACTCAAGGTTGTTACTCGGGGCGAGGCCACTATTGATGATCGCTTGCTTGTTCGGCGCATTGATCCAGTTGTCATTAGAAGCGATGAGCGTGCCGTTGTGATCGTGCAACTCGAGCGTCGGATCTTGCAATGGATTGGTAATGCCATGCTGGGCCAATGACGGACCAATCGCGCGCACGATCACAGTCGCAGGCATGTCACCCCGGACAATGAAGCCGCCGATCATGACGTTGTCCCCGGTTTGGACCAGGCCGCGCGTGGAAATGTTGGCCAGTTGCGCATTGCTGGAGACGTCGAGGCTGGCGGTGCCAAGATCAAAGACCTCGACTAAGGCAGCGCCGGTAGTGCCATTCTTCCCGCGAACAATGGTGGTGTAATGGCCAGTCAGGGAAGCGGGGTTGCCGGTGTGCTGGGCCAGGGTGACAATCATGGCCGATTCGCGATGGTCGGTTGGCGCATGGCCGCTGGCCTGGATGGCGGCTGACTGATTGGCAGTGATTAGGCCGCCAATGTGCGTGGTGTGCCAGTCGTCATTGTAAGCGATGAGCGCGCCGGCGTGATCGCGCAGCTCCAGGGTCGGATCTTGCAAGGCGCCCGGGACATGGTAAGCGGTCAATTCCGGACCGATCGCGCGCACGATTACTTTTTTTGGCGCATTGCCGGTGACAATAAATCCGCCGATGAGCACGTTATCGTTCGTGCCCACGGCCAGCCGGGTGGAAATGTTGACCGCATTGCCGGGGACCGCCTGGAAGAACGCAAGCGTGGAGGTGGCAGTGCCCGAGGAATTGGTGGTGCCGAGTTGGACATTGCCGAGCAAGGCGCCGCCATTTTGATCCCCAGGATTATAGGTCCCTGAAATGGTTCCGGTTGCAGGATCGAAGCCTAGTCCCAATGGAAGGTTCCCGATGAGACTGAAGGTGGTGCCAGAGTGATCGGAGCTGGGCGCGACGATCGTGTAAGTAAAGAATTGGCCGGCCGCAAGGGCGGCCTCGCGCGGGCTTGTGATAACGGGAATAGCTGGATCAGACGTAAAAGTCAGTTGCAGCGTGGACGTAGTTGTTACAGTTCCCTCAGTCACAGTTGTGGTTACTCCGAAGCTGCCATCGAC
>JBAQJG010000276.1:0-16055 GCA_049300145.1 Chthoniobacterales bacterium
GTCATGCGTTGCGCAAGAGCAACAAAAAAGGGGCGGACCGTGCGGTCCACCCCTTCCTATTTGCGAGCAGCTTCTCCTTAGCCTTTGGTCTGCGAAACCACTTCGTTGAGTTTGAAAATCGGCAGGAACATCGCGATGACGATTCCGCCTACGATGAGGCCGAGAACTACGATAAGCATCGGCTCGATCAATGAAGTAAGCGCATCGAGCATGGCTTCGATCTCTTCGTCCCAGAAATCGGCCATTTTTTCCAACATCGTGTCGATCTTACCGGTAGCCTCGCCAGCGGAGACCATTCGGAGCAACATCGGCGGAAAGATTGAGGCCTTCGAAAGAGCCACGGAAAGATTATCTCCTTTTTCGACATTTTCACTCACTGACTTCAGGCTTGTCTCGATCACGTGATTGCCCGATGACCCGCCAACGATGTCGAGCACCTCAAGAATCGGCACGCCGCTGCGGATGAGCTGCGCGAAAGTGCGTGAAAATCTCGACATGCAAATCTTGTGCACAAGTGGTCCGAAGATGGGGAGCTTGAGTTTCCAACGATCGCTCCACTGCTTGCCGCGTTTGGAGCGCAAGAAGGTGCGGATGCCAAAAATAGTTCCACCGATCCCCAGGAGGAGAAAGTACCATCGCGCGCGAATGAAATCGCTCACGTCAAGGAGGAACTGAGTTGGAGCCGGTAACTTCGCGCCGAAATCCTTGAAGATTTCACCGAAAATCGGAACCACCCGAACAAGTAAGAAGGTCGTGATGGACAAAGCGATGCAGATCACGATGACCGGATAAGTCATCGCCGACTTGATTTTTTTCCGCAGGCGCGCGCTCGCTTCGAGGAAGCCCGCGAGCCGATCGAGAATGTCAGCGAGCAGACCGCCGTGCTCACCCGCTTTGACCATGCTCACAAAGAGCCGGTTAAAGACGCGTGGATGTTTGGCAATGGATTCGTGGAAAGTTTCGCCCCCTTGGACGTGCGAAGTCACATCGCTGATGATATGCCGAAGGTTGCGCTGGCGTTTCGGATCGCATTGCTCGTAAAGAGCGGTCAAAGCTTCCACGAGTGTAATGCCGGCCTCTACCATGGTCGAAAGCTGGCGCGTGAACAAAACCAGGTCAGTCTCCTTGACCGACCAAACACGCTTGCGCGAACGGGTGGATGCAGCTTTTCGCTGAAGGGAGAGAACCATGAGCCCGCGGCTCATGAGGCTCGTTACGGCATTGTCTTCATTCAGGGCATCTTGAATGCCCGAAACGATCCGGCCAGAGGCGTCTCGAGCCTGGTAGGAGAAGGTGATCATACTATAGCAGTTTTAATACATATAGCAGCTACGGTGCCATCGCCCTGGCGTCAGGTCATCACACCCACTTGTTTCCGTCACTCGCATCAACGAAACTCCCCCGTCATGGCGATTCCCTGCGAACTCGTTCAGGTCGCCCCATCCCTGTTGATCTGGCAGTGTTACGACCCCGCGCTTAAGGCCGACCTCTTTGCGACTGCCATCACTACTCGCAACGGACGTTTTCTTGTCGATCCAATTCCGTTGACCGACGCTGCGCTTGGTCAACTGCTCAACGCCGATTCGGTCAACGGAGTCATCGTGACCAATCGCAATCATTTGCGCGCCTCTCTTGAGTTTGCGGACCGGTTCTCCGTCCCAGTCTTCGCGCATACCGAGACATTTTCGGGTCAGGCGTTTCCCGGCACCAAAGTCGGTGACGGCAGCAAAATTTGTGACGAACTCGCTGTCATCGGCATCGAGGGCGCCGCAGAGGGTGAGATTGTTCTTCATTCCACGACAAACGGCGGAACGCTCATCACCGGTGACGCGCTGATCAACTTTGAGCCGTACGGTTTCACTTTTCTTCCTCGGAAGTACTGCTCGAACGAAAAGGAAATGCGGCGCTCATTGCGAAAACTTCTCACCTGCAAAGCTGAGCGCATGCTTTTCGCGCACGGCTCGCCGATCTTGTCCCGAGCGGGCGAGCGCTTGCAACAATTGCTGGATGCTGATCTTTGAACGCGCTTGAAGTTGGAACCTAGACAAGTTGAAACGGCCGGTTTGCCGAGCGGACCGCTGGGTCGTTTTTTGCGGCTGATTCGTTTTTCGCACACGATCTTCGCGTTGCCATTTGCGCTGGGCGCACTCGTCGTCGCCGCGCATGGCCGGCTCTCGCTGCGAGTATTGCTCCTTGTTCTCTTGTGCATGGTTTGCGCGCGCACCGCCGCGATGCTCTTCAACCGGCTCGTCGATTGGTCCCTTGATCAACGGAATCCCCGCACCGCTTCGCGTCACCTTCTGATTTCAAAAAAGGCCGCGGCGATTTTGCTGATACTGAGCGTCACGGCTCTTCTCGTCGCGGCCGGGTTCATCAATCGCCTGACTTTCGTTCTCTCGCCGGTTGCCCTCGCCATCATTTTTTTTTACTCGCTCACAAAACGGTTCACTGCCGCAACCCATTTTTTTCTTGGCCTCGCGCTGGCTCTCGCGCCGATCGGGGCGTGGATCGCCCAAACTGGACATGTCGATCTTGCACCGGTCATTCTGGCCGCGGGAGTGATCGGTTGGGTCGCCGGTTTCGACCTGATTTATGCGACGCAAGATTATGATTTTGATCGCCGCGAAGGCATCCGATCGCTCGTGGCAAGACTTGGAATCGCGCGCGCCCTTAGCCTGGCGCAGTTGCTGCACATCGCGACGCTGGTCGCCCTAATCGCTTTCGGTTTTGTCGCGAAGCTTGGGCTGATTTATTTCTGCGCGATGCCAATCGTAGCCGTGACGCTCGTTTATGAACATCGGAGCGCGCGCCATCTTGACGTTGCCGGAATCAATCGCGCCTTTTTCCAGAGCAACGCGTTTGTCAGCGCAATTTTCCTGATCGCGGTTTGCCTCGATCGTTTTCTCTAAACGAAAGCTACATCGCGTTTAGTTGCGCAACGCGTTGGGTGTGTCGCCCGTCTTCGAAAGCGGTTTCGAGCCAAACGCGCACGATTTGGAGAGCGAGTTCTTCGGGAATCATTCGTTGCCCAATCGAAAGCACATTGGCGTCGTTGTGCTGGCGCGAAAGCCGCGCGGTTTCTTCATTCCAGCACAGCGCGCAACGCACCTCGTGTACTTTGTTCGCCGCCATCGCTTCGCCATTGCCTGAGCCGCCAAACACAATGCCGCGTTCACACTCACCGCGCGCGACCGCCTCTGCGGCTGGCCGGATGAAAAGCGGATAATCGACCGGTTCTTCGCTGAAGGTCCCAAAATCTTTCACTTCGTGCCCGAGCGTGCCGAGCAATTCTTTCACCTTTTCTTTGTAGCGAAAACCAGCGTGGTCGCTGCCGAGTGCAATTTTCATCGAGACATTCTTACCTCAAAATGATGCCGGATGTCGAGAATCGAGGGCGATTTACCTCAATCGCAGCCCTAGCCGCCGTGCAACTTCGCAAGTTCGCTCCAGATTTCCCGCTCCCGCTCCGTTAACTTCTTCGGCACGTTGATCTGAACATCGACGTAAAGATCGCCGCGTTTCCCAGAAATTCCGGGCAGTCCTCGTCCACGCAAACGAAATCGCTGGCCGCCCTGCGTTCCCGGCGGCACTTTCAGTCGCACGCTGCCTTCCAGAGTCGGCACCTCTATTTCGGCCCCAAGCGCCGCTTGCCACGGAGCAATCTTCAGTTCGTGGATTAAATCGCTTCCTTCGACGGAAAAATCGGGATGTCGCGCCAAACGCACACGCAAAAACAGATCGCCGCTTTTCCCACCGCCCGCTCCGGCTTCGCCCTGGCCAGCCAGCCGGATGCGCTGACCTTCGTGAACGCCGCGCGGAATCTTGACTTGGTAGCTTTCTACTTTGTTTGAACCGCCACGGCGCAGCGAAACCGTGCGCGTCGATCCATGCAACGCTTCTTCGAGCGTGACCATAATGTCCGCTTCGACATCGCTTCCGCGTTCTGCTGTCGCTTGACGCCCAGCGAATCCGCCAAAAGCGGACCGGCCACGTCCGCCACCGAAAAATGCCTCGAAGAAATCGCTGAACCCGGTCCCGCCAAACTCGAATTGAATCCCGCCGTCGTCGCCGTGGCGATAGAATCCTCCTCCCGGCTGTTGCGCTCCCCATCCGGGCGGCGGTTGGAATCCCCCGGGTTGATTCCAATCCGCGCCGAGTTGATCGTACTTCTTGCGCTTCTCCGGATCGCCCAGCACCTCGTATGCTTCGTTGATCTGCTTGAACTTTTCCTCGGCGGTCTTCTTATCCTTCGCCACATCGGGATGATATTTTCGCGCCAGTTTGCGAAAGGCGGCCCGAATTTCATTATCGCTGGCCGTCTTCGGAACGCCCAGGGTCTCATAATAATCTCGAAACTGCACCGCCATTGTTCGAATCTCTTCGCATGCATCGCACTGCGCAACTCGCGCACGGGAGGGCGGGCCCGGACGAGATTGGCGAGGCGACGCTCCGCGGAGCCGTGGAATTTGGAATTCGATTCTTCGGCTCGACAGAGTCTCGCCCGACCATTTGCGAGTTGCCGTCGCGCGATTTATCGAAGAAAATTCGTCGGTGCGCGAGATCGGAAAATTTTTGGTTGTTCTCGGTGCCGTTATCGTTCTTGTCGGCTTCGTGCTTTGGAGCGGATTTGCTCCGAAACGGCTGGGGCGTTTGCCGGGCGACATCCGGATCGAGCGAGAACACTCCGTTTTTTATTTTCCTATCGTCACCTGCATCATCAGCAGCATTTTGCTGAGCTTGATCTTGTCGATCTTTCGTCGGTGATCATCTTGCGAAATGGCCGCCGCACCGCGCACTCAGACTCGTCTGGGTGAACATGTCGCTCATCTCTTGCAATGCCGGCGCTGTCCACTCATGCAATCAACGCCCGTTTCCGGCGGCGCAGTCATGAGCGACGTCATGCTGATCGGCCAAGCGCCTGGGCCGCGCGAGCCGGTTTTGCAAAAACCATTCGCGCACACGGCTGGCAAAACACTTTTTCGCTGGCTCGAGGAATCATGCGGGATCAACGAGCTGGCCGTTAGAGCGACAATTTATTTCGCCGCCGTTTGTCGATGTTTCCCCGGCAAAGCCGCAGGCGGAACCGATCGCGTCCCGAGCTCGACCGAGATTGGCAATTGCTCATGGTGGATGAGCGATGAATTCGAAATCTTAAGACCGCGTCTCGTTATTCCTGTTGGCAAACTCGCGATTACCCAATTTGTTCCGTTTGAAAAACTGGGCGATGTCGTTGGAAAGAAATTTGCGCTGGATTTGGATGGACATCGTTTCGACCTCATTCCACTCCCGCATCCCTCTGGCGCATCGCCCTGGCACAAAATTCCGCCAGGCAAACAACTGCTCGAGAAAGCCATGCGGAAGATCGCGCGCCATCCTTCGATTCAGGCATTGTCACGATAAATTGCAGGGCGCTTGCGTGAAACGCCGAGTTGCGGCAGCTGACACAGTCGCCCTACACTTTGGGATGTCTGCGCGATTACGCGTCACAGTCTGGAACGAGAATGTCCACGAGAAAAAAAATCCGATTGTCGCCAAAATTTATCCAAAAGGAATGCATGGCTGCATCGCCGACGCGCTCAACATCGACAGTAATGTTGAAGTCCGGCCGGCGACTTTGCACGATCCCGAACACGGCCTAACCGAAAAAGTTCTCGAAGAAACCGACGTGCTTATGTGGTGGGGGCACGTTGCGCACGGCGAGGTTGCCGATGCGATTGTCGACCGCGTCATGAAACGCATCTGGCAGGGTATGGGTTTAATCGCTCTGCACTCGTCACATTACTCGAAAATTTTCAAACGGCTCATGGGCACGAGTTGCTCGCTCACCTGGCGTGAAGCCGGAGAAAAAGAGCGCCTTTGGGTTTGCAATCCCGCGCATCCGATCGTGCGCGGTATCGATCGTTATCTCGAAATCGAACACAGCGAGATGTACGGCGAGCCATTCGCGATTCCGGCGCCGGATGAAATTGTTTTCATTTCGTGGTTCGAAGGGGGCGATGTTTTTCGCTCCGGTTGCACCTGGAAGCGCGGCAACGGCAAGATTTTCTATTTCGCGCCCGGACACGAAATGTATCCGATCTTTTGCAATCCAAACGTGCAGCTGGTCTTGAGAAACGCGGTGCGCTGGGCCGCGCCCGATCCGGAAGGCTGGATCGACAGTTGCCCTCAAATTCCCATCTCCGAAGCATGCGAACCACTCGAACAAAAAGGCCCGCGCATGCACGAAGAAGGCGAGGAGGGCTACAGATGAGGCTGCCGCAGAAAACGTCCAACATTCAATGAACGCCACGCTCAGTTGAGTTTTCTGCATTGGACGTTGGGCGTTGAACGTTGAACGTTGAACGTTTTCAAGATGACTTCGACCGGCGTTCAAACTCGTGCGGACATTGCCGAATCCGATAAATGGGATCTGCGACGTCTTTTCGTCGACGTCAGCAAGTGGCAGGAGGATTTTGCCTGGGTGCAGCAGACTTATCCGCGGCTACGAGATTGGAAAGGTAGAGTCGGCGAAACAGCGAAGAGTCTCGCTGACTGTCTCGAATTCGAAAAAGCGCTCGAGTTGAAAATCGAACGTCTCTATCACTTCGCGTCTCTTCAACTGGCAGAAGACAGCGCGAACAACGAGTATCTCGCGCGAATTGGTCAGGTCCAGAATTTACTGACAAAGGTCGGCGAAGCAGCGACCTTCCTTGTTCCCGAAATTCAAGCGATCGACAACCAGAAGTTCGCAAAGTTCACGGTCGATCCCGCGCTCGCGCAGTGGCGGATCAAGCTGCACAAGATTCGCCGGATGAAGCCGCACGTGCTCTCCGAGCCCGAGGAGCGGATTCTTGCGCTCGGCAGCGTCGCACTCAACGGCTACGACGATACATTTTCGCAATTAACCGACGTGGACATGAAATTCGGTGTTTTGACCGACGAAACCGGTCGCGAGAAACCGCTCACGCAAAGTTCGTTTAGCTCGTTTTTGGTGAAACGCGATCACGAGCTGCGCAAACGTGCGTTTCATCAATTCTACGACGAATTTCAAGATCATCAGTACACGCTCGCCACCTCGTTGGCCTATTCAGTGAAGGCCGACGTTTTTCGAGCACGCGCTCGAAATTACTCATCTGCGCTCGAATCCGCGCTGTTTCCCGACGACGTCCCGGTGGAAGTTTACGATGGATTGATCGCATCGGTGCGCGCGAACCTGAAGCCGCTCTTTCGATATTTCGATTTGCGGCGACGGGTTCTGGGGTTGAGCGAGCTGCACCACTACGACACCTACGTGCCACTGGTCGCCGGGATTGAAACGCACATCAGTTTTAATGAGGCGATCGAGAAAGTGAGCGCGGCGTTGCAACCGCTCGGAAAAGAATATGTCGATGTTTTGGCGGAAGGTTTGCGCGGGCGCTGGTGCGATCGTTACGAAACGAAAGGCAAACGCAGTGGCGCATTTTCATCGGGGAGTTACGGCGCGCCGCCTTATATCCTGATGAATTACAAAGAAGACGTCTTCGCCGAGGTTTACACCGTAGCGCACGAAGCCGGTCACTCGATGCACACCTGGTTTTCTCAAAAATCGCAGAGCTTTCAGGATTACGACTACCCGATTTTCCTGGCCGAGGTTGCATCGACCTTCAACGAAGAGCTGCTCACGCATCATCTGCTCGAACAAACGAGCGATCCGAAGATGCGCGCCTACATCATCAATCGACAGATCGACGACATTCGTGGCACGGTTTTTCGGCAAACAATGTTCGCCGAGTTCGAAAAAATCATTCATGCGATCGAGGGAAACGGCGATGCGCTCACACTCGAGGTTTTCAAATCGGAATATCACAAATTGCTGGAAGCGTATTTCGGACAGAATTTTGTTCTCGATCCGCAACTGGACTTGGAATGCTTGCGCATCCCGCATTTCTATAATTCGTTCTACGTCTATAAATACGCCACGGGAATTTCGGCGGCGGTGGCACTGGCGGAGCGCGTGCTTTCCGGTAAACCGGACAGCGTCGATGCCTATCTTGGTTTTCTTCGCTCCGGCGGCTCCAAGTTCCCGCTGGAAACATTGAAAGCCGCGGGCGTGGACATGGGAACATCTGCGCCAGTCGAGAGCACGTTGAAATTATTCGAGCGGCGTCTCGACGAACTCGAAAGGCTCTTGCTCGCTTAGCTTCCGTAGCGGTCCCGAAAGCGTTCGGGGTCACATTTTCAGCCTTCACCGGGCGCATCTACCGGACGCGGCAAGCTTTCTGCTTAGGCAGAAGAACCGTGGACTTTGACTGGCACTTGCGCGCAGCGTGTGGCTATGCCGAACTAGGCATGACGCGCGAGTCGCGCGGCGAGTTGAACGCGATTGATGCCGCGTTCCAGAACCGGCCGGAAGTATTGCAACTCCGGCTGCACCATCTCATGCACGAGAAAAAATGGTCGCGCGCGCTGCTTGTCAGCCGCAAACTCTGCCGGGCCGCGCCCGGATGCAGCGCCGGATTTTTGCACGCCGGGTTCTGTTTGCACGAACTGGGAAAAACTGCCGAAGCCAAAAAGCTTCTGCTCAAAGGCCCGGCTGCGCTCTTGAAAGAGCCGATCTATTATTACAACATGGGATGTTACGACGCGCTCCTCGGCAATGTGCGGGACGCGCAAATCCATTTGCAAACCAGCTTCCAGATGGATGCGTCCTTCCGCGAGATCGCGAAAAGAGACCCCGATCTGAAATCGGTTCAGGCGCTGATTTGATTCAAGGAATTTCCAGGGAATCTTGAAGGAGCGGCGGTCTCTAGTCCCGCCGAAAAAGGGGGCTTGGAAGGCGCCCCTCCTTGATTAGTCTGCCTGATGCAACTTGATGCGGACGGACTGCGCGAGCGCATCACGCCGCTGTTTGAAGAAAATTTCCAAAAGTTCGGCGAGCTCGGCGCTGCGGTGTCGGTTTGGCAACATGAAAAATCGATTATCGATCTTTACGGCGGATTTCGGGATGCGGGCCGGGTCGTCCCGTGGAGCGACGACACGCTCGTGCTCATTTGGTCTGCCACAAAAGGCTTGGGCAGCGCCTGCGTTCTGCATGTCTTGCAGGAAAACAGGATCGACATCGAACAACGCGTCGCCGAGTTCTGGCCGGAGTTTGCCCAAGGCGGAAAGGGAAAGATCACGCTGGCGCAATTGCTCTCGCATCAAGCCGGGCTTTGCGCGTTAGATCGACAAGTTGATGTGCTCAATCGCGTAGCCGTAATCGCTGCGCTTGAGAAACAAGCGCCGCTCTGGCCACCAGGAACTGGGCATGGTTATCATGCGCGCACGTTCGGTTTTCTTATCGACGAACTCGTTAGGCTAATTGCGCGTCAAACGCTAGAGGAATATTGGCGAAGAACATTTGCCGAGCCGCTCCAACTCGATCTTTGGATTGGCTTGCCCGAAAGAGAAAATCATCGCGTCGCCACGATTTATGCTGCGAAAATTGGCAAATCGCCCGAGCCGGCGAATTTCTACCGGGAACTGACCAAGCCCGGAACCCTGGTCCGAAAGACCTTTACGTCTCCTCGCGGATTGCACTCGGTCAGCACAATGAACAATCCACAGATCCGCGCCCAGCCGATCGTTTCCTTCGGCGGAATCGGCACCGCATCGTCGCTCGCCAGATTTTATTCGATGCTGGCCAGCGGCGGCGCGCTCCAAGGTCGTGAATTTTTTTCCGCAAAAGCAATGAGCTGGATGACGACAATCTTGGCGGATGGAGTTGACCGCGTTTTTCAAATACCGACCGCGTTCTCCGCCGGTTTCATGAAAGATTCAAAAACTTCAAAGCGCCGCATTTTCGGTAGATCGACAATTGCTTTTGGGCATCCCGGCGCCGGCGGTAGTCATGCCTTCGCCGATCCCGAAAACAAGATCGCGTTTGCTTACGTGATGAATCAAATGGAGCAGTCGGTCCTTCCGAACGAGAAATCATTGCGGCTCGTGGACGCGATTTATGATCTTCTGTAGCGGCGGGCGTGTCGCCCGCAAGTTCCTAAAGCCGCAGCCGACAGGGCTACCTCCAGCGTAAGATCGATGGCTACTCGCCGATGATCGTAACGAAAATTTTCCGCCGATGCGAGGCGTGGCGATGCTCGAAGAGAAAAATTCCCTGCCAGGTCCCGAGGTGCATCTTTCCATCGACAATCGGCACCGTCTCGCTGGTACGCGTGAGGGTCATGCGAATGTGCGACGGCATGTCATCGCTACCTTCCGACTCGTGCGTGAAGTAATCTGTATCTTCCGGCACCAGGCGATCGAAAAATTCTTCAAGATCACGTCGCGCGGTCGGATCGGCGTTTTCCATGACGATGAGGCTGCAACTGGTGTGCTGAACAAACGCCGTCATGGTTCCCGCACGCACGCCAGCTTTGTTGATGATCGATTGAATATCGTCCGTTATTTCGTAGGTCCCCTTGCCGTCGGTGCGAACTTCGAATCTCTCCTGTCGAACGCGCATAAAATTTTGGGCGGCCAAAAAAATAACATCGACCCAAGAAATAGTCGCGCGTTGATCTTTGCGCCGGCCAGTGGCCTAGTAACCTGTGGATGCAAAGCGATCTGGAACGTGTGTTGTTTGGGGAGGCAACAATTCTCCGCCGACTCGACGAGATGGCCGCGCAAATCTCTGAAGATTATCGTGATCGCGAATTGACAGTGGTCGCCATCCTGAGCGGAAGCCTCATGTTCATGGCCGACTTGCTCCGGCGAATTCCGTTACCGCTAAAACTGGATTGCTTGAGCGTGGCCAGTTATCACGGAAAAACAGAGACGAGCGGCGAAGTGATTTTCAAACAGGCCGCTCCCAACGTGGCGGACCGTCACGTTCTAATTCTGGACGATATTCTCGACAGCGGTCGCACGCTGGTGGCAGTTCGGCAAAAAATGCAGATGGCAAACCCGCGCAGCATCCGAGTGTGTGTGTTGCTCAGGAAAAAGAAATTGCGCGAACAACCGGCCAATGCCGATTACGTGGGCTTTGAAATCGAGGATGAATTTGTGGTCGGTTATGGGCTGGATTTCATGGAGCGCTATCGCAACCTTCCCTGCATCGGAGTGCTGAGAAAGGAATTGATTGCGCAGCCAATGTGATTGTCGATGAAAGTTTACGTGGAACTGTATTCGCAGTTGCGCGATTTGGCCGGCACTGCGGAATTGAATATCGATCTTTCGGCAGACGCGACCGTCACGGATTTACTGGGAGAAATTTACGAGCAGGCGCCTGCCTTACGCTCCCGCGACAAAAGCATTCTGGTCAGCGTGGGTGTCGAGTTCGTTGATCGTGACTACAAATTAAAAGCTGGCGACAAGATCTCAATCATGCCTCCCGTGCAAGGAGGGTGAGTCAAAATCAGAGATAGAGATCAGAAAATCACGAGCTCTTCAGTCGCGGAAGTTTTTGAAATTGGTAGCGACGCCAAAATCGCGGCTGCGCACAAATCCGATGACGGCTTGCAGATGGTCTTTCTTTTTTCCGGTGACGCGAATTTGTCGATCTTGCAACTGGCTTTGCACTTTGAAGTTCTGCGACTTGATCGCCTGGACAATTTCCTTGGCTTTAGTGCCTTCGAGGCCCTGGTGAATTTTCAATTCCTGACGCGCGTGCCCGAGCGGCGAAATCGCCGGTTCGACCTGTTCGATGTTACGAAGATCGACAGCACGCTTGGAAAACTTGCCGATGACAATTTCGCGCAGGCCCCGCAACCGCGCGCCATCTTCAGCGGTCAACGTGATTTTGTCTTTTTCGTACAGAATCTCGGCGACCACGCCTTTAAAGTCGAAACGCGTGGCGAGTTCTTTTCGTGCCTGGTTGAGGGCATTATCAATCTCCTGTTTATCCACTTCGGAGACGATGTCGAAAGAAGGCATGCGAAGAATTTTGCGAGATCGATCTTAGGTCAACATTCGAACGGTAAAACGAAGATTGTGCAACATGACTTAGCGATTGGCCTCCACAATTCTGATGCTTCCATCGGTCACATGAATTTTGATATCGGACGTGGCCGCTGTGCCGATCATCGTGTCGATCTTCGTGACTTCGCTATCATTACGCTCTCTCTGCACGCCAAAGTCACTGGCAATTTTCCCGTTTCGAGCCTCTGCCACCAGGTGAAATGAAGCGTCACCAGGAATAAAGGCGCGCGCGTTTCCATTGACGATGTCCGCCTCGACCGAAAAGCGGCCCTGCTCCCACCAATCGTAAATGACATCCAGTCCTCCGTTAATCACCGCGAGATGAAGATCGCCAAAACAGTTGTGGGCAAACAGCCGCCCATTCGTCAGACTGGCGTGCACATTTTCGCCCTGCATGCTGTCGATCAATATCTCGCCGCTGGCCAATTCCAAATGCGATATCTTCGCCGTTTTCGGAACGACGATGACGTAATCCACCGTGCCGGAGCGGTCGAAGAGGCCCCAAGTCTGCTTTGGTGGAAAATGGGTTTCGATTGAAACGGAGCCTGGCCGCACTGAAACATTGATCGCGATCTTATTCAGCCGCTCGCCGCTATAAGCTTTCTTGATTGCCTGCACTTTCACCTCGGGCTTGTCCGAACCGTAGATTCGAATCGAGCCGTCCCCGTTCTTGATGCTAAAATTCGCATCTTGATTCACCGCGTAGGATTTTTCACTCACCTGCTCGAGCGGTTGTTCAACCGATTCTCCGCAGCCGGAAAGTAGCGCACACAGTGGCAGGAGGAATCGCAGAGGCGCGCCGTAGTTCATAACGACTCTCGCGCCAGGCGCGCTCTCAGAGATAGCCCAGCGCGCGCAGGAAATCGATCGCCGCCGCTGCGCCGCTCGCAATAGCCAGCGCTGCCGTAACCATAATGAGCACAAAAAGCGCCGCTTCGCTCGCGAACGTGTAACGCGCTTCGTTGCGAAAATAATCGCGGCTGATGTTGCGGAACGATGGAGTTGGAATATTCGCGCAATATCCGCCGCTACGATCGATATATGAAGGCGCCTGATAATCGCAATCCGTCATCGGAAAAGGACGCGCAAAGCGGTCGCTGCCATTGCGTGATCTGTTCGAACTAGAGCGTGGTTTCATATCCTATTTGTTTGTTTCCCTTGAGATGCGTTCAATCTCACTTTCAGATTCAATTTTATCGCGTGCACCGCGGCCACCGGTAACAGCTCACCCGGTCACTCCGAAACGCTTTTCGATAAAGTGTCAACCGCGCTGCCGAGAAAAACGACCGCCGACCTTTGTTCGCAATCGCCTCTCACACCCAGAGCGTGCGATCAAAGGTGCGGTACTGGATCGCTTCGCTCACATGTTGCTCTCTGATGTTCTCCGCGCCATCTAAATCGGCAATCGTCCGCGAGACTTTCAGGATGCGATCGTAGGCGCGTGCGCTCAGGTTTAACTCGTTCATCGCGACGCGAATGAGGTCGTGTGAGTCCTCACCGAGCTTACAATGTTGTTTAAGTTGCCGCGTGGCCATTCGGGCGTTGCAATTTACTTTGGCGTCGCTTTGAAAGCGCTTTTGTTGAACGCAGCGCGCGTGACCGATGCGCTCTCGAATCGACATCGAGCTTTCTTCGGCGCGTTCACTCGCGACATCGCGATATTCCACCGCCGGGACTTCGATATGCAGGTCGATGCGATCGAGCAACGGGCCGGAAATGCGCTGACGATAACGCTGCACTTGGAGCGGCCCGCAACGGCATTCCCGTTTCAAATCGCCAAAATATCCGCACGGACACGGGTTCATCGCGGCGACCAGCATGAACTCAGAGGGAAAAGTCACGCTGCCCGCGGCGCGCGAGACGGTGACTTTTCCATCTTCCAATGGCTGGCGCATCACTTCCAATGTCGATCTTTTGAATTCCGGCAGCTCATCGAGAAAAAGCACACCGTTGTGCGCCAGGCTGACTTCGCCCGGCGCGGGAGTGGCCGAGCCGCCGAGCAATCCGACATCGGAAATGGTGTGATGGGGAGAGCGGAACGGCCGCGTGGCCACAAAGGATTTTTCGCCATTAAGCAAACCAGCAATGCTGTGGATCTTTGTCGTCTCGATGGCTTCTTCAAGCGACATCGGTGGAATGATGGTGGCGATGCGTTTCGAGAGCATCGACTTGCCCGAACCAGGCGGCCCGATCATTAAGATGTTGTGACCACCGGAGACGGCCACTTCAATGGCACGTTTGACGTGGCCCTGGCCTTTCACGTCGCTAAAATCGACATCGTAGCTTTGGTGGGTGGCGAAAAACGCGCTAAGATCGCCGTGGGTGGGAAGCAGCGGAACTTCACCGCGCAAAAACTGAAATGTCTGCCGCAAATTTTGTACGCCGTAGATGTCGATCTTGTCCACCATGGCGGCCTCGCGCGCATTTGCTTCCGGCACAAACAGAGCGTGCTTGCCCCGCCGGCGCGCTTCCAAAGCGACTGGCAGCACACCCTTCACGGCACGCACCGCGCCGTTCAGCGCGAGCTCACCGACGAAGCTGAATTTTTCGAAAGTCGTCGTGTTGATCTCCTCGCCCACCGCGACCATCCCGAGCGCGATAGGGAGATCGAAGCTTGGGCCTTCTTTCTTAATATCGGCGGGCGCGAGATTGATTGTTGTGCGGCCGCGCGGCCAATAATACCCGCTATTTGCAATCGCGGTCGTGACGCGGTCACGGCTCTCTTTCACGGCCGCGTCAGGTAATCCCACGATTACGATATTTGGATCGCCGCCAGCGCCATTTACTTCGATCTCAATCTCGTAAGCATCGACGCCATAAACCGCGGCGGAGTAAATCTTTGCCAACATCGGGGCAAAGGTGGCAGAGAACCGAAAGCAGGAAAAGACGCAATTCAGTCAGGCTGTATTTCGCTCCGCGACACGTCCGATTTTCCGCGTGCCGTCCCTCGGAGTCTAGTCATCGCGGCCGTGCTAGAACAATCGCCATCGGTAATGCTGTTTTTTGATTTTCCACTTCCCTTTCCCAAGCTTGAAACCTTTGTCGCCGGAACGGCCCTGCTCATATTCCCATTGCGCCGCGTCAACGCCTTGCAACTCTTGGCCCGGCGCCAGTCCCAGCGCCGTTAATGTTCCCATGTCGAGTTGGCCGCTCGGCGAAATTCCGGCGCGCGATTGGAAGGAGCGCACGGCCACTTCTGTGCTCGGCCCATAAATGCCGTCAACTCCGCTTCGATAGTAGCCGTCGCGAAGAATCAGCGTCTGCGTTTGGGCAACGACGCGCATCTGTAGTTCAACTGGCGCACGTTCGTACGGCGTTCCAACGAAAATCTGGCTTGGCTCAACTAAAGGCGTGGATAGCCCATACACGTATCCGGGCGAACTCAACGCAGGCTGTAAACTGGACGATGGCACCGTGCCCGCGCTGGAGCGTGAACTAGAACTATCCGATGTGACTGCTGGACGTGGGGTTGTCGCGGGTGCACGCGATAAGCCCGATGAAGCAGTATTGGACCCCGCGCCTAACGACTTGAGTGTTTCTGGATTCAATTCCCCGGTGATTTGCAACCCCTTGCGAATCTGGTAGCGCCGAATCGCCGCGCTGGTGTCGGTATTCTTTTCACCATTCACCTCGCCGTAGTAAAACCCCTGATCTTTCAGCGCTCGCTGCACCGACTGAATTGTCTGGTCAGCCCGCAGCGTAGATAGGCTGGCGAACAACAGGCCAGCCACCATATTCGCCAATCGGCGGTTCATAGGATCTGCTTCTAACGGCACTTAGGAAGACCGCTATTAATAGTTCGTATTTGCGCCCGCCGCTGAGTGTGTGATGAACATTTCTCGAGACAATCGCACTACGACAAATGCGCTGAACGAGGGAACTGTGTTTGGTGCGGAAAAACATGCAGCCGGGACTGACTCCCTGTTCGAACCTCACCACGACGGAAGGGCCATTGAGGGGAGGTTACGAAAAGAGCTAGATGTCGTAGCGCAATTTGGATCGGCACCTGTAGCGCGCCACCGAAATCGAGTCGATCCAGTTGGTTTCAAAGCGGTTAGATGGGAGGCGGAAAAAGTTTGAACGCGATACATCCAGGGGCTGTCAGAGATGCGAAATATTTAACCTTGTTAAACACTTTGTAG
>JBAQJG010000277.1:0-1551 GCA_049300145.1 Chthoniobacterales bacterium
GTATAGTCGGAGATCTCGGAATTCCGGTGGCGTTCGGCTTGCGTTCGGGACATGTTTCGCGCGCGAACATCACGCTGCCGTTCGGCGTAAAAGCCAGGCTCGAAGTCGGCGGTGAAGTGAGGCTGAGGATTATGGAGTCCGCGACTAGCCTATGAGCAATCTCTCATGAGCAATCTCTCGACGAGTAATCTTTGATGATTAAATCTGATGAGTAAACCCAAACACATTCACCTGATCGGCATTTGCGGAACGGCGATGGCTTCGCTCGCTGGCATGCTGCAAGAGCGCGGCTTTCGCGTTACGGGCTCGGATGCGGCGGCTTATCCGCCGATGTCGACATTTCTGGAATCGTTGGGAATTCCCGTGGCGCAGCCGTTTGCTGAGGCGAATCTGAATCCTCGTCCCGATCTGGTGGTTGTGGGCAACGCGCTTTCTCGCGGGAATGTCGAGTTGGAGCGCGTGCTTGATGAGCGGATTCCGTTCTGCTCGCTGCCGCAGATTCTGCACGATGAGTTCCTGGTCGGGAAAGAAGTTCTCGTCGTGGCCGGAACGCATGGCAAGACAACTACGACGTCGATGCTGGCTTGGATCTTCGAGACAGCTGGCCTTCAACCTTCGTTCCTGATCGGTGGCATCGCGGAGAATTTCGGCCGCAGTTTTGGGCTGGGCGAAGGCAAGCACTTTATCTTGGAAGGCGATGAGTATGACACCGCATTCTTCGATAAGGGTCCGAAGTTTCTGCACTACTTTCCGGATTCTCTGATTCTTACTTCGGTCGAATTCGATCACGCGGATATCTACAAAGATCTGGACGCAGTGGAAACGGCGTTCAAGCGGCTGGTGAACCTGGTTCCACGATGCGGAAGAATTATCGCCTTTGATTCGGGCGATAGCTCGGGCGATGCTTCGAGTGAAAGCCTCAATCGCTGTGTGCAGAAAGCCTTCTGTCCGGTCGAGCGTTACGGCACCTTTGATCGTACGCGGAATCGCGCGAGCTGGAAGATCGCAAATCTCAAGCTGGGCGAAGATCGGACTTCCTGGTCGGTGCTTCGCGATGGAAAACCTTGGGCAGATTTCGAATTCCCGCTTGGTGGCGAATACAACGTCTGGAATGCGACGGCAGCGGCGGCGCTCGCGGCGAATTATGAAATTTCTAAAGATGTGATTGCGCAAGCTCTCGAAACATTTCGCAGCGTGAAGCGGCGGCTGGAAGTGAAAGCTCAAGTCAACGGCATAACGATCATCGACGACTTCGCGCATCACCCTACGGCCATCGAGCAAACGATTCTCGCTTTGCGGGCGCGATATCCGAAATCGCGCTTGTGGGTGGTGCTCGAGCCACGCTCGAACACGATGCGCCGAAACGTGCTGCAGGACGCGCTTTCTCGCAGTCTCGCGCTCGCCGATCATATCGTAATCGCTGCCATCTTCAAGTCGGAGGCGATCCCCGAAGCGGAGCGGCTCGACCTGCAGCGTGTGATCGACGAGATCCAGAAGCGCGGAAAGCAGGCGCGCATTTTCGCCGATGCCGATGCCATCGTGAACGCGATC
>JBAQJG010000278.1:0-4785 GCA_049300145.1 Chthoniobacterales bacterium
CAGATGGGGATCGAGCGTTACAGTCATGTCATGCATATCGTGTCCCATGTCGTCGCGCGGTTGCGGACCAATCAAGACGCTTACGATGTTTTGCGAGTTACCTTTCCAGCGGGCACGGTCTCGGGAGCGCCCAAAGTGCGCGCCATGCAGCTCATCAGCGATCTCGAAAAAAGAAAACGCGGTTGTTATGCGGGAGCGGTCGGCTACTTCGGTTTCGACGGCAATCTGGACTCATGCATCGCGCTACGTTCCGTGGTCTTAAAAGACGGTCGCGCCTATGTCCAGACCGGGGCCGGCATCGTAGCGGATTCTGTTGCCGCTGCGGAATATGACGAAACCGAAAATAAAGCTGCGGCAATGATGCAAGCAATCAGTATGGCACGTGCCAGTTGATTGGCTCAGCAGCTTCTCCGTCGGACGGCCGGCCCCCGCCGCTTCCTCCGTCTGCTGCAACTATGCTGCCGGCGCGCGACCACCGGGTACGGCACAGCATCTCCTTCTTCTTCGAGTCGGAAAGTCTGCCTCGAACAGCACTTTTCGATTGTTCTTAAAAGTAACAATCGCGTTACTTTTCAAGGATTGCGTCCAACAGCTGGTCGCCGCAATTCTGTTGGAATGCAGCGGTTTGAAAAGGAGAAACGAGCAACGATAAAGACCGATGAGGGAATCCCTAAAATGAAAGCCTGGCAAAAAAGCCCAAGCCATTCCTTGTTGTGAACCACATTCGGCCTTGATTTTCGCATGGGTTTTTACTTTGATTGCAGCGTGCCTGTTGAAGATCAGGCGACGCTCCGGTGTGGGGTTGGTTCGGAAGCTGCCGGACAGATCCCACCAATGCGGGACGCGTTTGCTACCACCCATTGGAGCTTGGTTTTAACTGCCCAAGGCGAATCGCCAGCGGCACACGAAGCGCTCGAAAAACTTTGTCAGACCTACTGGCGGCCGCTATACGCCTTCGTTCGACGACAGGGTTACTGTCACGAAGAAGCGGAGGATCTTACCCAAGGTTTCTTTGCGCTCCTACTGGAGCGCCGGGATTTCAACACTCTACGCGCGGAAAAGGGGCGCTTGCGTTCCTACCTGCTGGTGTCGCTAAAGCATTTTTTGGTCGATGAGAGTCGCCGTGCGAGGGCAGTTAAGAGAGGCAAGGGACGGCCACTCATTTCATTGGAGGATCTGCGCGCTCGTGCCGAGGCCGACGTCGAACCATCGGATCCCCTGACGGCTCACCATATTTACGAACGTCGCTGGGCTTTGACGCTTCTGGACAACGTGCTTCGGCAACTGGGAGACGAGTATCGCAAGGCGGGTAAAGCCGCGTTGTTTGATCACTTGAAACAATTGCTACCGGACGACTCGGATGCGCCATCGCAGGCAGAGATCGCAGTCAAGACGGGCATGACCGAGAACGCGGTCAATCAAGCGTTCCACCGATTTCGTCAGCGCTATCAATTCTTATTGCGTGAAGAGATCGCCCATACGGTGGCTATGCCAAAGGATGTCGAAGACGAGTTACGGCATTTAATTTCGGTGTTACGCGCGTAATCTTTGAAGGAATCTTACGCAGTACACCAGAGGAAAGTGAAGAACTTTGCTCCAGGCAATGGCTCACGTACTGAGAATTTGCAAAAAATGCGGAACGGCGATCTTGACAGATGAGCCGGAGGGACTTTGCGCCGCCTGCGTGCTGGAGACAAGTCTTGGAATGCTCCACGGCGACCCGAATGAAGCGGGCGGCGCGGAGATGCCTGACGAATTGGGTGACTACCAGCTGCTGGAGGAAATTGGTCGCGGCGGGCAGGGCTTGGTCTATCGCGCGCGCCAGAAAAGCCTTAACCGCATCGTTGCGCTAAAGGTCATCGGCCTCGGACGCTGGGCCACAAAAGCGCACATCCAAAGGTTTCGCCTTGAGGCCGAGGCGGCGGCAAGTTTAGACCACCCGTGCATTGTCCCGATTCATGAAATCGGCGAAAGCGGCGGCTCCTGCTACTTCAGCATGCAACTCGTGGAAGGCCGGCGACTTGATGAAGTAGCCAAGCACGATTCAATATCGAATCGGCGTGCGGCAGAACTCATCATCAAGCTGGCGCGTACTGTTTATTATGCCCATAAGCGGGGGATCCTGCATCGAGATATTAAGCCAGGGAATATCTTGATCGATGCAGATGGCGAGCCGCATCTGACCGATTTTGGGCTAGCAAGGCTCGTAGAGAGAGAAATTACGATTACGGGTACGATGGTGGAAGCGCTCGGCACACCGAGTTACATGGCGCCCGAACAAGCTGCTGGCGACGCTGCACACCTGACAAGTGCTACTGATGTTTACGGCCTCGGTGCGGTTTTCTATCACTTGCTTACGGGTCGCCCTCCGTTTGTTGGCGGAACAATCTACGAAACGGTACGGCTGGTTTTAGAGACCGAGCCGCAACCGCCGCGGCTTTTAAATGCCAAAGTGGACCGCGATCTTTCCACGATCTGTTTAAAGTGTCTCGAGAAAGATCCAAAGCACCGCTATTCCTCTGCGCTTGCTCTTGCGGAAGATCTGGAACGCAGGCTGAGACACGAGCCGATTCAAGCCCGACGCGTTGGCGTGGTAACACGCGGCCAAAAGTGGGTAAGGCGTAATGGAGCTATGACGGCCGTGATCGTGTTGTCGCTCACTTTGGCAGCCGCTGTTGGCGTGATTGCTTGGAAGAGCGAGCTAGCCCACGGCCCGGCAACAGCCGGAATTGCTGTGCTACCGTTTGAAAATCTGAGCAACGATAGAGAGGACACCTCGTTTGCCGATGGCATTCAGGACGACCTTGTAACCAAGCTGGCAAACATTGCTGATCTCAAAGTCATCAGCCGGACCAGTGTGATGCAATATCGTGGCGAGCACAATATTCGCCAAATCGGTGAGGCATTGCGTGTCTCTCACGTTCTAGAAGGTAGCGTGCGTAAGACTGGCGCCTGGCTCCATATCAATGCACAGTTGATCAATGCGCACACGGATTCGCACGTTTGGGCTAAGCAATACGATGGCGACTTAAAGGACCTGTTCGCTATCCAGAGTGAGATCGCGCAGGCAGTCGCGGAGCAGCTTCACGCCAAAATCTCGCCTGCTGAAAAACTGGCTATTCGGCGGCCACCGACTGCCGATCTCACTGCTTTCGATCTTTACAGTCGTGCCAAAAATCTTCTGCTGACGACGGCGAGCTTTAATCGCGCCGCCAAAGCGAATTTGCCGCAGGCAGCCGATCTGTTGGCGCAGGCCGTCGCTCATGATCCATCTTTCTTTCAGGCGTACTGCGAACTCGCATGGACACACGGGATCCTTTACTTCCTTAACTACGATCACACGCCCACCCGGCTCGCGTTGGCAGAGGAAGCTGTCGAAGCGGCATTTCGGCTGCGTCCCGGTGCGGGGGAAGCACATCTGGCCCGCGCGGCAAATCTTTATCGAGGGCACCTTGATTATGAGGGTGCTCTCGCTGAACTGACAACTGCTCGCCAAACGCTACCTAACGATCCCAGGGTATTTGAAGTAACGGGTTACATTCAACGCCGCCAAGGCAAACAGGAAGAAGCGTTGCGCAGTCTTGAGCGCGCGGTCGACCTTGACCCGCGCAACATTCTTACGCTCCAACAGCTTGCGGTGAGTTACGAACGTCTCCGGCGTTATCCCGAGGCAGAGGCCGCATGGGACCGGGTGTTGCCCATCGAGCCGAACAATGTTGAGAGCAAGCTGGCACGCGCAGTTCTGGAATTTAATTGGAAAGCTGACACCAGACCTTTGCGACAATTGATCGATTCAATTCGGATCACGAATCCCGCGGCGCTGTCCAATGCCGCCGATGGCTGGCTCATCTGCGCACTGGCCCAACACGACGCCGCTGCCGCGCAAAATGCCTTGGTCGCCATGGGTGACAACCCCTTCCGCGATGGTCCTGTTCAGTTCAGCCGGCCATTTGTTGAGGGCATTATTGCGCGCTTGAGAAACGACGAGGGCAAAGCGCGTTTTGCTTTCATTGCGGCGCGCGCCGAGCAGGAGAAAATCCTCCAAACCCAGCGAGACTATGCTCCACCGCTGTGCGTACTTGGCTTGATCGACGCTGCTCTCGGACGGAAAGAGGAAGCTTTGCAAGAAGCTCGACGCGCTGCGGAGCTACTTCCGGTCAGCAAAGATGCACTGAACGGAAGACGCATCGCGGCTTATTTTGCGATGATCGCAGCGTGGGTTAATGAGAAAGATCTGGCTTGCGAGCAGCTTGCTGTCGCCACCGCCCCTCCGAGCGATTTCAGTTATGGTCAATTGAAACTCCTGCCCTTTTGGGATCCCCTACACAACGATCCGCGCTTCGAAAAAATCGTCGCTTCTCTGGCGCCAAAATCTGACTAATCGACGCTAACTAACGCCAATTTCTTCTAAATTCGTTCTGCCTGCTTCACTCGTTTAAATTCATGTTCACTCATCGCTCGAGGTCCCCGGGTTCTCATCCGAGTAATCCGCGGTTTTGGGGAAAGGTAATCCTGTGGTCAGCGAATTTTCTTTGTAAGAAAACCTCAGGTTTTCCGCAGTACAACAGTAGGCAGCCTGAAGATGTTTTTATCTAGGGAGAAATCAACCGACACCAAAACACGAGGAGGTAATCTGTGAAAGCCCCAAACATCACGCTCAATTGTATGCTGGATCTACCTTTCTGGCCGTCGTCGCCAATTCCATTGTTCGAGGTGAGGCCGTCGGATTGCGGTCACCACGAGGGAGCCCCCAGAATGAAAGCCTTGGCAAAGAATGGATTACAC
>JBAQJG010000279.1:0-1737 GCA_049300145.1 Chthoniobacterales bacterium
GTGCCGGGCCCCGCGAAGGTCTTCTTCGAGACTCGCGCGGAGGTTCCCGTGCTCTCGAAAAGCGTCCATCGTGGCTGGCGGCATGGTGTTGATGGTGTCAGGGCCGATCAGCTCCTCAATATAGAGCACATCGCTGTATTCAGGATTCTTGGTTCCGGTGCTTGCCCAAAGCAGTCGCTGCGGCTGGGCGCCCTTCGCGCGCAGCGTCTCCCAGCGCGGCCCGGCGAAGAGCCGTTTATAGCGCTGATAGGCGAGCTTGGCGTTGGCAATCGCCACCTTGCCATGAGCGCTTGTGAGGGCAAGACGCTCAGAATTGTCGATAGCCTTGCCCAGCCGTGCCTCGAGGAGTTTGTCAACGGCTCTGTCGATGCGACTGACAAAGAAACTAGCGACGCTTGCGATCTTGGCGGGGTTGCCGCCGCGTGCGATCAGATCGTCCAAGCCCCTCAGATACGCCTCGACAACGTCCTCGTAGACCTTCTGCGAAAAGAGGAGCGTGATATTGATGTTGATCCCCTCGCCGGTAAGCTGATGGATCGCCGGAAGACCTGGCGTGGTCGCTGGCACCTTGATCATCAAATTCTCGCGCCCAACGGCATGCCATAGCCGTCGTGCCTCGGCGACCGTTTCTTCGGTGCGCATCGCGAGATAAGGAGACACCTCGATGCTTACATATCCATCGCGGCGCCTTGTCGCCTCGTAGACCGGTCGCAAGACATCGGCCGCGGCCTGAATGTCCTCTACGGCCACTCGCTCGAATAGCGCCCGCTCGTCCAGCTTTCCCTGCCGGTCGGCGGCTTCGAGCGAGGCATCGTAATCGCTGCTGCTGACGATTGCCTTTTCAAAGATCGACGGATTGGAGGTGACGCCGGCCAACCCATCCTCGTCGATGAGCCTTTTGAGGCTGCCATCGGCGATGAAGCGGCGCGACAGAAAATCGAGCCAGATGACTTGGCCGTAGTCGTTCAGATGCTTTAGCGGGTTCATGGCTTCAGCTCATTTTGCTTGACGCGCTGGTCTTTTGGAGGCGGGTCCGCGCTCGAGCTCAAACTCCGCACGCAGGCTGTCGAGGTCTCGCCCGATCGTCGCGACCGCAAGAACCCGGCCGTCGTGACGATAGGTCACCCGGCAGTTCTTCTCCTCAAGCCACCCATCGATCTCTATAGCGTCCCACTTTTCCGCATGGCCGACAAAAAGGATGGGGACGTCATAGTGCATGCTCCAGAAGAACGGCACCGCATCGAATGGCTCGCGCCGTCCGAGCATATTGCGTGCCGCGCTCTGCCCTTGGCGTTGAGCGACGACCCAGTGCTCAACCCGAATACTTCCACCGCTGTGGGGATCGGGCCACCGCGCGATATCGCCGGCGGCAAAGATCCTGGGATCGCTGGTCTCGAGATATTCGTTGACGGCGACACCGCGGTCGACCTCGAGCCCCGCCTTCTCGGCGAGGCCGAGCGCCGGCCGCACACCGATACCCACGACCACCAGATCTGCTGTCAGTTTCTCGCCCGTCTGCAGGGTGACGTTATGCCGGTCGATCGCGGCAACTGTCGTGCCTAGATGAAAATGCACCCCACGGTCCGCGTGGATCATGCGCACGAAGCCGCCAATCTCTGGTCCCATGATTCGTTCCATCGGGATCGCCTCTGGCGCTACTACGTGCACCTCGAGTTTCCGCGCGCGCAGCGAGGCTGCAACTTCGAGCCCGATAAAGCTCGCACCGATAACGACGGC
>JBAQJG010000280.1:0-4592 GCA_049300145.1 Chthoniobacterales bacterium
TTTGTTGAATCCTTTGAACAGCCAACCCAGTAATCCATCGATAACTCGCTGGAACGAATCCTTCTCCGCGCCCCGCGGTTTGAGGAGAAGGGCAGCGAGGGCAGGGGATAGCGTGAGCGAGTTCAGCGCAGAGATCGCGGTCGAGACTGCGATAGTCAGCGCGAACTGGCGAAAAAATGTGCCAGTGATGCCGCTGATGAAGGCGGTCGGGATGAAAACCGAGCAAAGCACGAGAGCGATCGCGACCAGCGCTCCGCCGACTTCGGTCATGGCTTTGCGCGCGGCGTCACGCGGACTCAGCCCATCTTCGATGTGATGCTCAATCGCTTCGACGACCACGATGGCGTCATCGACGACGATGCCGATGGCCAGGACGATGCCGAAGAGCGAGAGGTTGTTGATCGAGAAACCGAAGCCTTTCATCGCCGCGAACGTGCCGATCAATGAAACCGGAATCGCGATCAGAGGAATGATTGCGGCGCGCCAGGTTTGGAGAAAGATCAAGACGACGAGAACGACCAGCGCGATCGCTTCGAAAAGAGTCTTTTGCACTTCGTGGATGGATTCGCGGACAGAAACGGTCGGATCGTAAACAATCGTGTAATCGAGGCCGGTCGGGAAACGCTGCTTGAGCTCAGCCATTTTCTTTCGCACGGCGTCGGACGTGGCGAGCGCGTTTGAGCCTGGAAGTTGGTAGATGGCGATCGCGGTCGCCGGTTTTCCGCCGAGCCCGCTGTTGACCGTGTAATCACGCGCGGCCAGCTCAACTCGCGCGATATCACGCACGCGAGTGACTTGCCCATTGGATCCCGTCTTAACGATGATATCGCCGAACTGCTTTTCGTCCGTGAGCCGGCCCAGCGTGCTAACTGTATATTGAAATGCGGTCGCGCCTTTTGGAACCGGCGGCGCACCGATGATTCCCGCAGCGACCTGCACATTCTGTTCCTGGAGTGCGGTCACGACATCCTGCGCCGTCAGGTCCCGTGCCGCCGTCTTGTTCGGGTCGAGCCATATGCGCATCGAATATTCGCGTGCACCAAAAACATTGATGTCACCTACGCCGTCGAGCCGCGCGAGTTCGTCGCGAATTTGAAGAAGCGCGTAATTGCTGGTGAAAAGTGAATCGAGCGATCCATCGGGCGACACAAGGTGCACGACCATGGTGATGTCGGGCGACTCCTTTTTCGTGGTCACGCCAATGCGCTGTACATCGGGCGGAAGGACTGGAATGGCGATGGCCACGCGATTTTGCACCAACACCTGTGCCGTATCGAGGTTGGTGCCGAGTTTGAACGTGACGCTCAGTGTCATGCTGCCGTCGCTCGCGCTTTGCGAAGACATATAGAGCATGTTTTCGACACCGTTGACTTGTTGTTCGATCGGCGTTGCCACCGTTTCCGACACGACCTTGGCGTTCGCGCCGGGATAATTGGTCGTCACCTGGATCGTTGGCGGCGCAATCTCGGGATATTGGGCGATGGGAAGCGTCGAAAGCGCGATCACGCCGACAAGCGTGATGACGATGCTGATCACGCCGGCGAAAATTGGCCGGTCGATGAAAAAGTGCGGAAAGTTCATCGCAATTCCGAGCCCCGCATTATTTTTTCGGCTCGGGCGGTGAAGGCGTTGGCTGCGCAGGCGGAGTTTCCTGCTCAGGAATTGGCTGGACCTTCATTCCCGCTTGCAACAATTGCAGACGGGTAGACACAACTTTCTCGCCGTCCTTTAGTCCGTTTTTCACGATTCGTTTGCCTTCGAAAATACTCCCGGTCTCAAGGGTGCGACGTTCAATGGTGTTATCAGGTTTCACCACGAACGCGTACTTCAGCCCTTGTTGCGAACTGATCACCCTGTCCGCAACCAATGCAGCCCGATAAGGCGTTGCTCCGGCCACGCGCACGCGTACGAAAAAACCCGGCGTGATGAGGTTAGGGTCCCAATTTTTTAGAACCATGCGCGCCCGGACCGTTCCGGTGCTGGGATCAAGACGGTTGTCAACGAAGTCGACGTAACCTTCGTGCGGGAAATCGGTCTCGTTGCCAAGCTCGACCCATGCCGGAATCTTAGCCGTGCGTGCGCTCACGCGTTTCCCTTGCTCGGCCAGCTTTACGTATTTTAAAATCGCGTTCTCATCTGCGTCGACCTTTGCATAAATCGGATCAATCGAGACGACGGTAGTAAGCACGCTCTCTGCGCCCGCGCCTGGCTGGACCAGATTACCGACGGTAATGCGCTGGTCGCTCACTCGACCATCAACGGGCGATTTGACTTGGGTAAATTCCAAATTCAGCGCGGCGGAATTCTTGGCCGCCTCGGCCGAACTCTTTGCTGCCGCGGCACCTTGATACGTTGCAGCTTTCTGGTCGAACTCGCTCGCCGAGATCGTGTTCTTGTCCCGCAGTTCCTTCGCCCGGTTCAGTTCAATTTGCGCAAGCTTGAGCTGCGCATCCATGCGATCGACCTCCGCTTTCGCGCGGTCGAAGTCCGCCTGATAAGGACGCGGGTCGATCACATAAAGCAGATCGCCCTTCTTAACGATCGCGCCGGCTTCAAAATGAATTTCTGTGATATAACCCGACACGCGCGGCCGAATCTCAACCGATTCAACCGGATCCAGCCGGCCCGTAAATTCGTCCCATTCGTTTACTTCCTTCTCGCTGGCAGTGACGACGTTGACCGGTAACGGCGCTTGTTGTTGCGCAGACTTTTTTTTGCATCCAACCGTTGTCAGGAAGGTCGACAATATCCAAACGATAATAAAAAAGTTTTTCATCCGTGCGGGGTTCTCAATCAACTGTTTGAAATTCAAAAGATCTTCACCTGCGCTCGACTGGAGACTGGAGGGCGCGTTGATGTTGGCCATTGATGGAGCCATCCAATCTGGCCACACGCTCGAGCACGCGCGGCACATCTCGCGGCGTAACAGTTGTCACAAGCACCTCCGCGCGCTGGCAACGACATTGCTCTGCTTGCGCGGTCAACCCAACGGCAATGAGAGGCATATGAGGACGGTGATAAAGACGGTCAATTTCTTCATAGAGCGATATGTAATTAGCTGGTAGTTAGCCGGTCAGCAACCAGCGTGGTCATTTTCGATCTGCGATACGGCGATCGCGGCAAGGCAAACGTGGTCGAGGCAAAGATCGACGACAGGATCATTCCCATCGGAAACGAACTCTTCGTTTTCATGTGAAATGGTACTGATTGCGTTCAATCTTTCTACGACACGTTCGTAGGACTTTGCCATCGTACCGAAGGAGGGATTGCGACTCCCTCTTCGGAGATAAAGGCAAGAGATCGCTCACCGCACGGAGGCTGCGTGCGCAGGCAGATTTCGTTCAATCCCTGCGACCAACTCTGGAATGCTGATCGGCTTGGCGAGAAACGGATGTCCTTGGATCTCCAGGCCCGACCTTGCCTCGGCTTTCGTCACCAGAGCCGTTAGAAACACAACCGGTGTTCGGCGCAATGTCGGATCGGATTCAATCCGCGCGGCGAGTTCGCCGCCATCGGTTTCCGGCATGGCAATATCAAGAAGAATAAGGTCGGGCCTAACGCGTTGCGCTGTCCGGTGAGCCCTGGCTGGTTCGTTTTCTTCACAAACGGAATAGCGCCCGGTTCTCTCCAGCCCGACTTTGGCGGAGAGAGTAAAATCGCGGTTGTTATCGACCATTAAGATGCGCGGTTTCTCTTTGGCCTCTTCCACGGGCGGCGGGAGAAAATCCGCTTCTATAATTCTATTCATAATATTTCGAATTCGCTAGGCCGCGGCTGGTTGGTGACGCGGCGCAGTCACATGCGAAATCACTTTGGCAAAGCCCGCCGCCGACAACGGCTTTTTCAGGTAGGTTCGAGCGCCATTCGCGTAGGCGAGGGAGCTTATATGCGCCGCGTCCTCCGAAGTCGTCACAAGAATAGGCAACTGTTCATAGCATGTGTGGACCGCACTAAGGAGCGTCATTCCATGAGAGCCGTCATCGAAATCCATCAACGCGAAGTCGAGTTCACGGCCGCGTTGAGAAACAATTTGCAATCCATCGCGGATGTCTCGCGCGATGAGCACGACTGTGCCCGTTCCAGAGATTGCTTCGCAGACTGACTGAGCGAAGTCACCGTCGCGCGTGAAAAGAAGAATCAGTGGCGATTTCATGCTTCCTCTTTCAACTTGCGCCCCACCCGGATTAACGAGCTGGAAGTGAGCGTCGCTATGGGCGCCCACCTCCATTGCTCCCCGTCTCTCCTGCCAAGGGTCGAATGTGGGATTCTCATCGAGTAATTCCGCGCTTGTTAGCTACCTGTTGCTTGTGGCAAGCGGAGGGACTGCAGGATGTCGGGCGACAGACTTCCGGTTACATTGAGGTTCCTGACGATTTGATACTTCGCGACAGCGTCACGCGTAGCGGGACCGAAAAAGCCATCAACTGGGCCGTTGTAATAACCGAATTGGGTGAGCCGCGTTTGGACAGCCTGGACGGTCGTGTCAGCGACAGGCGCACCGTTATAAACGGGCGCCGTGTTTTCGTCCGGCTGAGGGTCCGTGTAGTAGTCGTACGGGTAGTAGTCGTAGGCGTAGTACGGATAGTAATCCC
>JBAQJG010000281.1:0-12024 GCA_049300145.1 Chthoniobacterales bacterium
CGTCAGATTCGACGATGAATCGGCGTCCATCGCCGCAGTGCGCGTCAACGATGTAATGCGATCCACTTGCGGTTGCGACGGTGCTGTAGCCCCACGTCCAACCAGATGCAGCGATCTTGTCAGCGATGATCTCCCAGTACTTCACTTCGCTGATGTGCCGCCCATGTATTCACGGCTCCCGAAAATCTCCGGCGTGCTCGTGCGTTTCGATCACCGTGCCTGATTCATCGAAAACGCGAATCAGTACCTTGTGTGAGCGGCTGCGAAACTTTGCGTAATCAATCGCGTTGATGATTGCGTTTGGTTCGGTGTACCACAAACGACCAAACGGTAGCGCGTCGCTGATTAGATCAAAGCCACGATGATCTTTGCGCGGTCGGACTTCGTAAACATGGAATCCCGGGCATCGCGTTACATTCCATACATGTTGAACGGAATGAATAGGCTCAACCAGAAGGAAAGAAAAGTAAGGGGGAAAGCCAACACAACCGAAAGCATGCGGGACATCCCTCGCGCATGCCAAAGCCAAGTGAAAGCTGCAAAGATTATGAACAGCGGCAAGTAGATCAGAAAGAAGTCCGAGGAAGCGAACGCAGATTGCGTTAAGACGCGAGCACGATAGACGAGAAAAAAGTAAATTGCGTGACAACCCACAACGGAAACTGACAGCAGTGCAAACAACGGCCAACCGATGCGCGGGCTCGGCGGATTGATTGTTTCCATCGTTAGGCAAATATCCGAGGTTTCTGCAAAACATTGTTAAGTAAGCACACCTCTCCATAGAACGGCCTCTGTAACCCGGTCCTTTTCCGAGCGAAAAAGACTCTACTGAATGGGAACTTATTTGCTGACGTGAATCTGCAGCAAATTTGCGGCCACTCCCAATACTCGTCGGTTTCCCAACGGATGAGAACAATATCTCTGTAGTTTAGCCAACAAACGGTTTCCACTTTGATGGCGTCTTCGTCTTGTTCATCGGCAAAGTGCCAGAAGTCAGCTATGTTCTTGATGTACTTGATGCCGATAGCGCCCAGGGTGAATTCAAGGTGCTCCGTGTGGATGTCGGTTAAGACAGCGATGCTATATGGCGTCGCCACTGAGCTGTGATTTTCTTCCGTTTCCGGTAGCCTTCGTTCGGCATCTCTAATTAAAAGTTCTCCGTAGTTGCCGAGGACTGTGTCCCATTGCACGCGAGTCTCGACCTCTTTTTTCATCCGCTCTGCATGAGCAAACTCTTCCTGAATTTTTAGCGTTCTCTGTTGCCGGGAAGGCCAAACCTTTTCTACTCCCTGCCAAATTAGAATTAGCACCGTGGGGAATGCGAAGAGAAGCGCGAAAAAAGACAGCACGCCTTGGTTCTCATTCGCCCACCGAAAAATCTGTGTCAGATGCGTCACGTAGCGACTTCCGCCGTTTTCTTCATGCGGTTGTTAAAGCTTGAGAAACGCTCCGCAATAGTTGGTCAGCGCAGCCACCGGCGAGAAGGCTCACCGGTAGAATCGACATAGAGGTTTTCACGCCTGACGAGAACAAGATCAGCCACCGCTGGCGAGGGCGAGCCTTCGTGTGCTCAATGTTCGGTGAACTCTGGGTAAAGCTGATAAAAGAAAGCATGCGCCAGTGAAAATGGGTCAATATAGGATTTCTCCCTCCGATCAGTTGTTGCGAATACATACGGGATGACAACAGCGCCGCCATCAATGATCGACACCTCTTTTGGGAGTTGCTCGAAGCCTACCTAAAGCAATACTGCATGGACAATTCGGTTCAATGCGTCTCTGAAATCCTGAACTACGGGGTGACCTGCGGTCGGGTGCGTCTGCCATCTGCTCGCTTCAAGTCGGTATTTTGATGTGCGAGGCATGGCTTCGAGAACTCTTCGTGCGTTAAGGGCGAAGGAACTAATGTTCTCGATCATTTCTTCAGTCGCGCAGTTCAAGATCACCTCATTCCTTTGCGGGAACTGAGTAGAGGACAACGACCACAACCTCATTGCGCAACTCGCGGCGCGATCAAATGAGTGCCGTGTGATGACTTCCATAACGGGTGTAGGAGTCTAACGAGATTTGTGCCGAATCATTCGGCAATGAAAAGCTAAGGTTCTACCGCTCGATCGGAGTTTTGGGAAGCCGAAAAAAGCCGCAACTGTTCAAATGAATGCGCTCAATCGCTCAACGTCGATCTTGATTGCTGCAACCAGGATTGCGATGGAACCGCCGAAGAGAATCTCGCGAGTCGAAGTAGCGGGCGGCCAACAAGACGGCTTGCGAGATTTTAGACGTTGGTTGAGGCGTCGGCCGCACTGGCGAGGCTTTGTTTTAGGAGAGAACAGAGATCGTCGCAGTCGAGTGGCTTCGTCAGGTGATAATCGAATCCGGTCACTCCCGGCTGGTTGACATTGGAGGGATACGGGTAGCCTGACATGGCGATGCTCAAGGCGCGAATCCCTCGACGCCGAGCTTCATTGATGAGCGTGTAGCCGGTGCCATCGGGAAGGCAAATGTCACTGATGATGGCATCGAATCGTTGCTTGTTCAAAAAATGGATACCGATTCGTAAATCTCCCGCTGCAGAAACGTCATAATCGCGGTCGGTTAAATATTCTTTAAGCATCTCACGGCTACCCGGATTGTCTTCGACAATTAAAACTTGCGTTTTCCGCGGTCTCCATTCGCGGGGCAGCCCTCGTAAAAATTGCATGAACTGTTTCCCGAAGGCGTGAATCAGAACACCGGCGATGGCACCGGCGACAAACACACAAAGCAGTGGTACGGCGACATAGACGAGCTGCTGGGTAAATAGATCGAGTGGCGAAGAGGTCACGCGAAGCGAAGCAGCAGGATCGATGCTCGCGAACGACGCGATACCCCTAACATCTTACGTGCATTCGTCGATCTTGATTGCCGCGGCAGGATTGCGCTGGAACCGTCAATGCCCCGAACGGCAGCGCGTCGGAAATCAAATCGATGCCACGCTTGTCCTTGCTCGGTCGGACTTCGTAAGCGTGCATAGAGGGAACGCCGGAAGGTTCAACGGCATCCACTCACCGTCAGAGCAGTGCACACGCTTTGTAGTAAAATTCCGATGAAGAGCAGAGCGAAACCAAGCTTCGAACTGTTATAATACCACTTCTTCCATTTGGGATCATCAGTAATAGTGATGCGACCCGCGCCGATTACGGCACTGATACGCTCCGTCTCAAACCAAACAAGCAACGTGCCAAAAAATTGAAGAACTATTGGCGCGAATAGAAGCAGCGTCATCATGGGTTTTTGTTGATCTTGGTCAACGATGTTCGCGATGTCGATACCATTCGCGGCGCAAAGATTGAACGCAGCGAATATGGCGAGTGACAGCATGCCAGCGCCGAATGCAACAAGTGCCCAGGAGTTCAAACATCCTATCACCTCATGCCGTTCGACTTCTTTCCTGGTGATGGGCTCCGGGCTTTTCTGCTGAGCTAAAAACTGACGTGCTATTTCGGGGTCGTCCTCAAGAAGTTTTAAACCCTTCGCAGCTTTTTGTACTGCACGCTCGGCAGCGTTCTGTTGCGAGCGCATCGAAAGGATAACAAGCGTGATCGCCGCGAGAAAACAGATCCAAGAGAAAAACAAAAAGGCGAGGATACACTTTGCGCCTCCCAATTTGCTGCCAACAGTCATGGAGAACACAAGAGCCCCCGACGAAAGCGTGATCAGTGTTCTGTCTAGCTGCGCCGCGCTTTGGTTGCCTCGATCAATATTGCGCTCTATCGCATCGCTGAGCACTTGGCGTGCTTTGCCTAAGGCATCTTCGCTGTCTGGCATTTCTTCTCGATCTTGGTCAACACGGTTCTCGTTGTCGATACCTTTTGCCTGTTTAGATCACGCTCAATTCGTCGCGACGCTAACGACGTTCGCGCTGGATTTGCCCTAACGAGTGGCGCGAGTCAATCGCGTTGCTGATTGCGTTCGACTCGCTGCATCGCTAGGTGCTGTGTTCGTCTTCAGGGATGCTCATGATGATGGTCCAGTCGTCATTGGTAAGGAGAATCCAGTCGCCCTGTGGTCGGAAGGTCATATCGTGGGGGTCGGGGTCATACGGGCTGATGACATGCACGTGGTCCGGGTAGGAGAATGACGTGATAAGGCTCAGAACGCTGGGCTCGATCTTGAGATATCCTGCCGCAATTTCCTTTGCGCGAACGATGCCTTTCTCATTTTCAGGGAACTTGCCCTTATCGTGGCGCGAACCATCAATGTTCCAAGAGTACTCTCCTTTACGGTTTCGAATCCGTCGGACGTGAACGTGGTCCCGACCTTTATCCGTGTCAGGGCCATGAACGACAAACTCCCACTCACCCGTCGGCGTCCAGAAACAGAAAAACAGTGAATTGTCCATGCTATGTAACGGTTCTACCGCTCGATCCGAGTTTGGGGCAAGCCGAAAAAGTCGCTCGAATTAGGTGGGCGATTGGCATGGCATTGGAAATTCATCTGGTGAAGGCGTTGCACGTCGATCAATAGTGGCGGATAGGGACTAGCTGCGGCCCATTGCTTCTTCTCTCATGCCAGCAACGCTCTCCGAAAAACTGCAAGCTGATCGCTTCAAACAATGGTTTTTCGAGCAGACCAAAATTTGCTACGTGATCACTGATGGCCCCAACCCACCGTGGCCTATCACGGCGGGGAAACGGAAAAATACGTCGACGAAGCCGATAAAATTACGGCGCCGATGTTGATGCACCTCGCTGAAGAGGACGAATTCATCTCCAAGGAGGCTCAGACAAAAATCAAAGCCGCACTCTCAAACAAGCCGAATGTGAAGATCTATAGTTATCCCGGATGCAATCACGCCTTCGCGCGCCACACCGGCACGCACTACAACGCCGCGGCGGCAGCCAAAGCGAACGGGCGAACTTGGCAATTTCTTCACGATCATCTGAGCTGATCGCGTCACGCCAAACTGCGTGACGCCGCTTTGGGCGTGACGCGGCAAATATTGGGACTCACTCGCAGGGCCGGTCGATCATGTCATCTCATCGCCGCTCCGTGGCAACGTGGGTGTAATGACGCGACCCCATTTTGCATTTAAAACGCACCATTGAAAGCGATCATGAAAACTTATCTGCTCCCTGCTCTATTTCGTAGCGTTCGACCGCGAACGCGGAAGACAAAAATACTTACGGAAGGGATGATTGCATTCGGGCTAACCCAATTCTTCTTTGAGTCCTGCTATGTGTTCGCGCAGCGCGTTGACAATGCGCTCGTGAGCCTCTTTTCCCTTGCCCGCGCGCTCCAGCTCCCGCGGATCAAGCGGCTTTCCGAAGGTGACCCTGACTTTCCTGAGACGAGGCAGGACAGCGCCGACTGGCAAGGCCTCGTGTGTTCCCGCGATGAACACCGGTACGACCGGGACAGGGAAACGCGCAAGCACGATACGGATTCCCGGCTTGAATGGCTGAAGCTCTCCCGTGCGCGAAAGCCCGCCCTCGGGGAACCAGACAATGCTCAGCTTACGCTTCAACAATACGGCGCCGAATGCGAGACTGGAGATCGCACCGCGCTCGGGGTCGATGGGCACGGCATTGGCCAAACGGCCGATGAACCGCGTAAACACGTTGCGCGTTACGATGACGCTCCATCCTCCCCAGTAAGTTCGCGCCAGGCGCGCATTACTCAAAACAGCGCCAAGGGCGGGAGGATCAAGATAGCTGATGTGATTCGGCGCGAATACAAACTGGGTGTTTTCAGGGAGACGATCGAGGCCCCGGGCTTCGACCCGGAAGAGCGTGCGCATAACGGTTCGATTGGCAAAAAACAAAATGCGCGCGACCAACCGCATGACGAGACCTGGCGGTTCCAGCCAGCGCTTTTGCTTGTCCGTCAGGATCTCCTCTGGACGATCGAGCGGCTGGGATTCTGACTCGGCCTCGCTTGCTTCGGAAACCTCGCGGAGGAGATCATGAATTGCATCGATGCGCGCAATTGCCGCCTCGGTGAGCTCGACACCGGCATTTTCTCGAATTTCGAACGTGAGGTTCAGCCATTCAAGTGAATCGATGCCGAGATCCAGCCCGGGATTACTATCCGGCGTTAGCCGTTTGTCTTTGTAACGCCGGGCGAGCAGTTCCCAAGTTGCTTGCGCGGCATGATCGTCGAGCAGCGCGCGGTCTTCGCCCGACATCTCCTCAATGGGCATCGGTCCGGCGCGTCGCTCGTGCGAGACTTCCTCACCTTTTTTTGCTTTCTCGTAGCGTTCGGAAAGCAGGTGTCGCCGAATCTTTCCCAGTCGCGTGCGCTGGATGACCTCACGCGTTAGGGCATAGTCGGAGACGCGCTGATACGGAGGAAGCCGGCGCGAGACGCGCTCGATAGCTTCACGCATTACGCGCTCAACGTTTTGCTCTCCCTGTTTGCCTGCCGGTACGATCAGCGCGACCAGCTTCCCGTCCTTTTGCAGCACGCCGATCTCGCGGATTGCTTTTTCCTCCGCGTAAGCTTCCTCCACGTCATCAGGCTGAACTTTCTTGCCGCCCTCGGTGACGATCAGTGTCGAGACGCGGCCAAGAAGGTGCAGATTGCCTTCATTATCCATGAACCCGAGATCGCCAGTGCGAAACCACCCGTCTTCAGTGAACGCCTCCCGCGTCTTTTCTTCGAGATTGCGATAGCCGGTGAAAACGCTTGGGCCACGTGCGAGTACCTCGCCCTGGCGTTCCAAGCCGCCCACGCGCTCTTCTTTTTCGGGCGTCCGAATGCGCAGCTCAACGCCTCGGATCGGTTTGCCGACGCTGTCGAGCGGGGCCTGGCCGGGGAGATTGAACGTCAGTAGCGGCGAAGTTTCGGTGAGCCCGTACCCGATGGCTACCTGCCAGCCGAGTCCCTCAAGTTTCATCGCCAGTTCCGGATCGAGCGCCGCACCACCGGATGCCAGCAGGCGCAGATGAGACCCGAGCTGTCGGTGAAGGGGTCGAAGCAGGATTTTGCCTGTGCGCACTCCGAAGCGCCGGCGTAGCGCGATGCTTAACACCAGGAGTTTTCTCGCAATTCCGCCACGGAGCGGTCCCGCCGATTGGAGCCGCGCCTGAATCCCAGAGTAAAGCGCTCGATAAAGGCGCGGAACGCCGATGACGACATTGATCTCGCCTTCCTGTAGCGCACGAATGATTTGTGGCCCGGTCAGCGATTGAGGAATAACCATGGTGAGACCCCTTGTCAGCGGCGCGAGCATGCCGATCACAAACGGGTAAACATGATGCAAGGGTAACGGGAGAAGCAGGTGGTCATTTTCGCTGGTTAAGCTCGTCGCGAGAGCGGCGTCGATTTGTACGCTCAGGTTGCTGTGCGTGAGCGGCACGCCTTTCGGTGGTCCGGTCGTGCCGGAAGTATAGAATAAAGTCGCGTGATCCTCCGGCCCGAGTTTGGGCAATGCGCCGGCGTTTTCTAAAAGCAAGCGCCGCCAACTCCGCTCGTCTTGATCTGTTGCGTCCAGCAAAACGATCCGCGTATTTTCCGCACAGGCCACGATCCGTTCAGCCCGGTTTCTCGTCGTGAACACAAAGCGAGGAGTACTGTCGCCAAGCACATGTCGAAGCGCCTTCTCCCCGAGTTGGACATCAAGCGGCACGACGACACCGCCGGCACGGATCACCGCGAGCGCCGCGGCGATCCACTCGGGCCCATTATCGGCAATGATCGCAGCGCGATCTCCCCGTGCGAGCCCCGCATGGCGGAGCCCACGCGCGAGCCGGTCCACGCAGCCGTCCAAGTCCGCATAGGTCCATGTCTCCGAGCCTCGTTTTCGGAGAGTAAATACTGCTGGCCGGCCGGCGTTCCGCGACAGGTCGTTAAGCACTCCGTCACAATTTTGCAGCGTTGCCATCGGAGAACTTAAGCTGAAAAATAGTTCTTAGTTGAGAGTTGATTGTTGACAGTTAGTTAGTGGGCGACCGCGCTACCACCAGATTTTCGGCGTCGCACGCGACTGCTAAGGAGTGGAGTCGCCGGCTCGGATGGCGTGATTCACACCGGTTTCATCCATGACTTTTCGAATTTCAAGGAGGTCTGCGAGATAGATAGGCACGCCATCGGCGCTGATGCCCGAGCACGCCAGGGGAAGATGAAAGTCCGTGTCAGAATCGCGTCGTCTGCAACTTCTCAATGAAATCGTAGATTCGATTGCCAGGTGGTCGGGGGCGGAAAGAGTTCCTGCAACTGGAGCGGCCCGTATTACAAAAAAGCAATGTTAAATGGGTTGAAGAATTGTGGCTTTAACAGATTGTGCCTTCCTTGGTTCGGATTCCAAACATCCACCCGAACTGCAGCTCAAAAAATACATGAAAACTCCACCTTCGTTTAGTCGCATTCGTTTCTTCTCACTCGTACGCATCACGACCGCGAGTGTTCTTCTCACGACGGCAGCCGCAATGGCGTTCGTCGCAATAAAACCGCCCAGTCCCACCCTGGCTTCGTCGCAGGATCGGCTTCGCAAGATAAGTAAATTCCGAGGGGATCGGGATGAATTGGGCGGGAACAAGCGCACACTCCCTGGTATCGACCGCGACGGCGGACCGCTGTTAGCAGCTATGGAAGATTACGCCCATCGCGCGTACCCAGCGAAGGACGTACCCATGCCAGCGACCCTCAACGCGATCGCGAGCTTCAAGCACGTTAAAGCCAGGTCCATGGGCGGGCCCTCTGTTGGCACGTGGCAGTCCATCGGGCCTAGCAAGGCGGACGATCCGAACATTCTGACCTTCAGCGGAGCTGAATATTTCGCCTCTGGGCGAGTCACTGCGCTTGCCCTCGCACCGAACTGCGGGCAGGGCCACTGCTACCTTTACCTTGCAGCAGCTGGAGGAGGTATCTGGAAAACGGACCATGCGCTCCACGATAACCCTTCCCAGAGGTGGGAATTCATCTCCGGCAGCTTCGGCACGAATGCGATCGGAACACTCGTCATCGACCCTACCGATCCGACGGGCAACACTCTTTACGCTGGCACCGGCGAGGCGAATGCCTCTGGTGACTCGGAGGCGGGGGTGGGCATCTACAAATCGACCGACGGCGGGAATACATGGACACCGCTCGCCGCTACAATCGGTCCGATCACGACGTTCTCACCCGGCACCGGGACCAATGGAACATACGGGCCCGGCAATGCATTTCTGGGTCGTTCGATCAGCTCGATCGTTGTTGACCCAACAAATGCAGCCCATCTCTACGTATCGTCATCACGCGGGGTGCGAGGCGTGAGCTCCGTTACCGGCGGTGGAACTACAAATCCGCCGACGGCGAGGCCGCCTTTCGGCCTTTTCGAATCGACGGACGGCGGCGCGACGTTTAGCTTCATCTGGGATGGCGGCGACGGTTGTCCCGCGACGTGCAACGGCACCAATCCCAAAGCAACCATTCGCGGCGTCAACCACGCGACGCTCGATCCGGGCTGGAACGGGACGACGAACAAGATCCTCTACGGCGGCGCATTCGGTCCTACTAACGTCGCAGGGAGCGGAGGTGTTTGGCGTTCTACGGATGGTGGCGTGACCTGGGGTCAAATCAAACCGGCGCTCAATATTGCAAGAACCGACGATCGCGCGGAATTCGCGGTGACACCAATCACGGGCGGATTTACTCGCATGTACGTAGGCGACGGCACCGGAAGCGACGCAGGCGCAAATCGGGCCCGTTTTTACCGCACCAACGACGCCGCCGGAGCGGCGGTTTTTACCGACTTAACAACCTCTCAGAACATCGGCTACTGCACGGGCCAGTGCTGGTACGACAATGTAGTTTACTCTCCGCCCGGCAAGTCCGATGTGGTTTATCTCGGTGGTTCGTACTCCTACGGCACTTACGGACTTGCGACAAACGGCCGCGCGTTCATCCGCTCGGCCGATGCAGGTGCGTCGTTCACCGATATGACTTGGGACGCTACTACTAACCCACTGCCACCGGGCCAGTGCTGCGCAACCGGCAATACGACAGCCGCAAATGGTCAGCACCCGGACTCGCACGCGATTGTAGAGGTCCCTGGCACGGATGTCGCCTTCTTTGGCGGCGACGGTGGCGTTACTCGCTCAAGTGGCGCGTTTGCTGATATCTCTTCGCAATGCGCCACCCGCGGGATTAGCGGTGGAGGCTTGACGCTTTGTCAGCAACTGCTATCGGCCGTACCGACGTTCCTCTTCAATCTGAATAAGGGACTATCGACCATCCAATTTCAGAGCCTTTCGGTTGCTCCTGACAACTTCAAGCATTTGCAGGGCGGGAATCAAGACAACGGCACTTTCGAGACCTACGGCTCTGGCGTCGTCTGGCCGCAGGAGATCTACGGCGACGGTGGCCAATCGGGTTTTAGCGTGACCAACTCGTCCATGCGCTTCAATTCGTTTTTCGGGCAGAACCACGATGCCAATTTCCGGAATGCCGACCCGTCTAAATGGGTCATCATCTCGGCGCCAATCGCGAGCAGCCCGGAAGGATCGAACTTTTACGTGCCGATTATCGCCGACCCGAATCCCGCGAATGCCGGCACAATTTTCGAGGGCTCTCAGAGCGTCTGGCGAACCCAGGATTGGGGCGGTAATCAAGCGTACCTCGAAGCGAACTGCCCAGAGTTCACCACGTCCGGGACGCAGCCGGGCTGCGGTGATTTCGTCCAAATCGGACCGGCAGGGGATACCGACCTGACTCTGACGACCAATGGCGGCACGACGCGTGCCGGCGGGTTTGTTGCTGCGATCGCGCGAACCGCGAGCAACACCGGCACGATGTGGGTGGCGACGACCACCGGCCGCGTGTTCATCTCACAGAACGCGGACGCGGCTGCGGGGTCCGTCACGTACACGCGTCTCGACACACTGCCGTCAGCGACGGCGGATCCCGGACGGTTCGTTAGCGGGATCTTCGTTGACCCAGCGAACCCGAATCACGCGTGGATCTCGTACTCGGGTTACAACTTCAACACGCCGTCTCAGCCTGGCCACGTGTTTGAAGTGACGTACAACCCCGGAACGCCTGACGCAACGTGGGTGTCCCTCGATAATCCTGGCGGTACTGCGTTTCCTGACTTTCCAGCAACCGGTATCGCTCGCGACTCGAATGGCGATCTTTATGTGTCAAACGACTTCGGTGTGATGGTGCTGGCAAATGGCTCGACCAGCTGGTCAACGGCCGGCACTGGGCTACCGATGGTCGAGGTCGCCGGTCTGACGATCGTGCCCGGTTCGCGGGTCTTATACGCGGCAACGCACGGGCGCAGCGCTTGGAAGCTCACACTGCAATAAGGTTTGATTTGTAGCTTGGGCGGGATAGTGAGAATCTATCCCGCCCATTTTTTGTACGTTATGCGTCTCAAATATCTGATTTGGGCTTGCCTCTTTTTGGTTTGGATCGGCTGTTTGGCATCGGATACCGTTGCGCCCGGTTTCCTCGAAGGACATTTGCGGATCCTTGCCTATAAAGATGTTGAGCTTGCCGAGGGAAACCCGCCAAAGTTCAGCGATGGAAATTATGCCGAGTATCCGCTGATCATCTTGAGCCGTGACGGAAAAAAAGAGATCGCGCGGGTGACAGCGGACGAGAATGGAAATTATCGGGTCGCATTGCCTCCGGGAGATTATGTTCTGGATGTCCAGGACGGCAGGCGCCGGCACGTCCGGGCGACGCCGCAACCCTTCACGGTTTCGTCAAATCAGACTGTGCACGTGGACATGACCATCGACACGGGGATTCGTTAACATAAGACGGCTCCGCTCCGCGATGGCGGACCGAACGGGCAATCGAGTGGCTGACCTCGAAGATGGCCTCTGATAAAAGTACCGTCCAACAATTCGATTGCAAGTGCGCTACCTAATTGTCCGATTTTGGCTGGCGGATTCAGACCGATTTCGGACAATTAGCTCGCGAACGGATAGGATTCCAAGAATTGTACCAAAATCGAATTTGCCACGCGGCGGCGTGTGTAATTTTATTGAGCAGTTGCGGCTTTTGTCGGCTAATACGCTGGATAACCGTCGAAAATGTCGGCATAATCATATGT
>JBAQJG010000282.1:0-9779 GCA_049300145.1 Chthoniobacterales bacterium
GTCGACCTGCGCGATCAGCCAGCCGACGACCGCGTATGTGACCGCAACAGTGTAAACTTTCCGCCGCTTGAGCTCGGCAAAAAATTTCTTAACGTTCATCGCTTCCGGATCGTGTAGGTAAATCGCGGCGAGCGCGACGCAAGTCAATGCGGTCGTCTGCTAATGGGTAGGGACAGCGCGGCGCCCCTACCGCCCGCTGCCGCGATGCGCCCCGCCACGGTCATCCGGCTCGGGTCGCGCCCTACGATTTGCGATAAGATGCCGATCTTCTATTTTTGTTTCTGAACATGAAGGAAGACGATTTCCAGTACGCGATTGAAAACACGCAGGTTATTCTCGCGCCTGAACGTCAAATCACCACCTTTGGCACCACGAGTTTTCACTTCTATCTGATCTCGGAATTGATGGATCGGGTGAACGAAGTGCGCGTGCGCGACGGGCAGATTCACGCGGACCGTCCACAAATTCTGACGCCCGAGCATTTCAGCCGCTTATTGCTGGAGGGATTCGGCGAGAAAGCGCAGCGTTATGTCGAGCAAATGCGCGAGCGCGTGCGCAACATCGCCGTGCTCCGCTATGGATTCCAATTTCGCAAGACCGATGTGACCGAGCGCATGTTTCGCGATCCGGTCGAGGCCGTGATCGCGCGCACGAAATCGCATGTAGAACACACGGAGGAACCGCTCAGCGCCGTCATCCAGGGCGTGGATGACGCCTGGGAAGTTTGCTTGCTCAAATTCACCATCGACATGATCGAACGCTCTTCCGGCGGAAACATCGGGGATTTCCGCAAACGCGGACTGATTTGAGTCTGGGTAACACACGCGTCTCGCGTGTCTGGCGCCGGCGGCTCGCCAGCGTGGACTTTTATTGACGATTCTTTTAAAAGTGAAGTTTCCACGATATCTGGGGACGCTAATTTCCAAAGTTCGTTGTCGCCAGCCACGTGTGCTCCCCGGATCGTGCGGCTACAATTCCCGATACCGCTGCATCAACTTGAAGAAACGGAGTGGGTCGCGCCTTGCGCTAATCCGATACTGTAGAGGCAGCCGTGCCGGCTGCACTGGAGCGCGCGGCACGCCCGCCGCTACACCCCAAACTTTCGGCTTTCGTCATTTCGGGCACTTTGTCATTCTGCGCGTTCACTAAAACAGTAACTCCCGCATTTTGAAAGATTACGTTCAACTCAACCTCAACCTTCTTTACTGGATCTTTGTCGCGCCGTTCACCGGACAGTTTTTCGACGTCTCTCAGGTCTTCCGGCAGATGGTATCCATCGGGGTGCGTGCGACGCCGATGGTCGCGCTGACGGCGTTTAGCATTGGTGTGACGCTCGCCATGCAAGCCGCACATTCCCTGCAACAACTCGGCGCGGAAATATACGTGCCCGATCTCGTGATGGTGACAATGTTGCGCGAGATGGGTCCGATCTTGATCGCGGTGATCGTGATCGGACGTAGCGGCTCGGCCGTCGCGGCTGAATTAGGCACGATGAAAGTTTCCGAAGAGATCGAGGCGCTCGAAGTGATGGCGATCAATCCGGTCCAGTATTTGGTAGTGCCGCGCTTTCTCGCCATGCTTGTGATGTTGCCGGCGCTTACGATCATGGGAAATTACGTTGGCGTTTTCGGCGGCTGGGCCGTGTGTCATTTTGCTCTCAATTTTAATACCGCCGGCTATGTGCTACGCGCCGTGGAGAGCGCGGACACGTGGGATTTGTATTCGGGAATGATTAAGAGCGCGGTCTTTGCCTGGATCGTCATCACGATCGCGTGCAACGCCGGTCTGCGTGTCGACGGCGGGGCGGAAGGTGTCGGACAGGCCACGACCGCCTCGGTCGTGCAAGCTCTGCTGGCAATGCTCGTTACGAATGCGGTGCTTACGGGAGTTTTTTTCTTTGCCGCATGAACTCCAACGGAGAGCCCGTGATAGAGGTTGTCGATCTGGTCCGAAAATTCGGGGATCGCACTGTGATCAACGATATCTCCTTCAGGATCGATCGCGGCGAGACACTCGTGATTATGGGCGGGAGCGGTTGTGGCAAGAGCACGTTGCTCCGGCATATCATTGGTTCGATGAAACCAACCTCCGGCTCCGTAAAAATCTTTGGAGAGGAAATTACGACGATGAATGAACGGGAGATCGCGCGCATTCGGGGAAGATTCGGAATGCTGTTTCAATCCGGCGCGTTGCTGGCCTCACTCACGGTTGGCGACAACGTGGCGCTCCCACTGGTTCAGCACACCGAAAAGTCAGCCGACGAAATCGAAGAGATTGTAGAACAAAAACTCCAAATGGTGGGACTGACCGGTTTTGAGAATCTGAAACCGGCCGAGATTAGCGGCGGCATGAAAAAGCGAGTCGGCCTCGCCCGCGCACTCGCACTCGACCCCGAGTTGCTCTTCAGCGATGAACCTACCTCGGGGCTTGATCCGATCATGACGGCAGTGGTCGATCAATTAACGTTGAAGCTTACGCGCGAAGCTGGCATGACCGCGGTTGTGGTCACGCACGATATGACGAGTGCATTTCGAATCGCGACCCGGATGATTATGCTCGGACACGGAGATATTATCGCGCAAGGGACGCCGGAGGAAATCCGCACCAGTCCCAACGCCGAGGTGCAACAATTTATCAACGGTGAAGCCGACGGACCGATACCCTTGAACCTCTCGCAAGACGAGCATGAGCATCATCGGCACGTGCAGCCACGACCGTGCGTCGCCGCACGCGGCAGATTTCATCTCAAATCCTCATGAAACGAAATCTCTCCGATTACATCGTGGCCCTCGCGGTCGTCGCTTGCAGTCTCGTGCTGCTCGGCGCTCTTACCATCGCCCTTTCCGGTTATCGATTGAAAAAACCAGAGCGCACTCTCCAAATCAACTACGAGGACGTGACCGGCATCAAGATCCATTCCGAAGTTCGCTATGCCGGCGCGCCCGCCGGCCGCGTAATCGCGATGCGTCACTTGAGTGCCGCCGAGCGCGACGCGTCGGAGAACAAGAAAGACGCCGTCCGCGTCACGATCAGCCTCGACGCAGGGATTCCGCCGCTGCCCAGTGATGTGATGGCAACGTTGAGCTCGGACACGATGCTCGCATCCAAATTTGTCGCGCTCTCCGCCGGCACGCCGGGCAGAAAGACGCTCGCGAACAACGCCGTGATTGAGGGTCATCCCGCTTACGGCCTCGACCAAATCATGGCCGCGGCCGGTCCGCTCTTCGACAACGCAAACAGATTACTCGATAATTTGAACGTCACGGTCACCGACTTGAAAGGCAATCTGGGGCAATTCATGCCGAAGATATCGCCACTGGTTGATACACTGAACACCGATCTGGATGAGTTGCATAAGGTTGTCACGGACTTGGGCGGTGTGGAAAAAAACGCGAACACAGTTCTTGGAACGGCGGACAAATTCGTTGGCACCACCGACAAGCAACTCCAGGAGCAGATGAAACAGTTGCACGTAATTTTATTGAACTTGAAAGTGGTCACCACCCACGCGAAGGCAATCACCGAGGCGCTTGGAGAAAAGCCGAATCGCCTAATCTTCAGCGGCAAACCGAACAAGCTCACCCCCGAAGACGAGATCATTAAAAGCAGCAAGCCGTTGCCGGCAAAAAAGCCATGATTCGGCGGTAGCCGCGCCTCTGTTAGACCTTGTAGTGGCAGCCGTGCCGGCTGCTGCCAAAGCCGGCGACACGCCCGCCGCTACAGTTCTTGGTAGCGCCGCATCAACTTGAAGAAACGAATCGTGTCGCGAATGGGATGGATGCTGCTGACTTCGTCGGAGTAAACGGTGGTGATGGGCACTGATTCGATCCGATAACCTTTGCGGCTGGCAAAGATGAGCATCTCGGTTTCGTAATCGAAGCGGTTTGCGCCCCCGAGCAGCTCGGGAATCAGTTGTCGATGAACGATGCGAAACCCACATTGGGTGTCGGGAATATTTTGCCCGCAAAGGCGGCTGATTTTCCTGCTCATGTAACCATTGACGATGCGACGCACCAACGGCATGTGCGCGACGTCATTCATGCGATTGCCCAACACCAGCTTCGGTTCCGCCGCCGAGAAGGCGGCCGCGACGAAGCGATCGATCTCTTCGGGGCGATGCTGACCGTCGGCGTCGAGGACAATCACGAAATCGAATTGTCGATCAAACCAGTGACGAAGTCCCGTCTTGATCGACTCGCCTTTGCCACGATTTTGCGGATGAACAATTACCTCCGCGCCGGCTTCACGCGCGCGCGCCGCCGTCTGATCGTTGGATCCATCGTCCACGACGAGCACGTCATCGAGCTGTTGACGCGTTCGGCGAACGACATCGCTGATGTGTTTTTCTTCCTGATAGGCCGGGATGACCGCCGCAACAGATGGTCGATCTTGCACGCGCGCGTCCGCCTTTTCCATCGTCAACGGACGACCGGATGGAAGTCGGCCGCGTGATAGGAGCTGCGGACGAGCGGGCCGGAGGCGACATGCAGGAATCCTTTGGCGTGGGCGATGTCGCCATAGTAATCGAATTGCGCCGGCGTGATGTATTCGACGACCGGAAGGTGTTTTGCCGTAGGGCGAAGATATTGACCCATTGTTAAAACCTCGCATCCGACGTCGCGCAAATCATCCAGGGTTTGGAAAAGCTCGGTTTCCTTTTCGCCAAGACCGAGCATGATGCCACTTTTCGTCACGATCCCGCCACCGCGGGACGATAGTTCTTTGGCGCGCCGCAAAACTTGAAGCGACGTGCGATATTTTGCACGTGATCGCACCAGCGGCGTCAATCGCTCCACCGTTTCCATGTTGTGATTGTAAATGTCCGGCCCGGCATCGAGTACTGTCTGGATGCACCAGTCCTGGGCGTGGAAATCGGGAACCAGCACTTCGACAATCACCGACGGATCCATTTCGCGGACCGCGGCGATGACCTGCGCGAAATGATTCGCGCCGCCGTCTTTGAGATCGTCGCGCGCCACGGCGGTGATAACGACGTGTTTCAATTTCATCCTTCGCACCGCTTCGGCGACGCGTTGCGGTTCATCTTCTTCAAGCGCGAACGGTTTCGCCGTTGTCACGGCGCAAAATCCGCAGGCGCGCGTGCAACGGTCGCCGGCAATCATCATCGTCGCGGTGCCCTGGCTCCAGCATTCCCACCGATTCGGGCATTGCGCGCTTTCGCAAACGGTGTGCAATCGCAGGTCGGAGATGAGCGCCTTGGTGGAAAAAAAAACGGGATTCGACGGCAGCCGCACCTTGATCCAAGGCGGCTTCTGCGCCTGGTGCAGCGCGGGATCGATCTTCACGCAGGACATGCGAGCGAAAGCTAATGCAAGGTTGAAAAGTTGAAAAGTTAAAGCGTGGAAGTGAAAAACGTCCAAACCCGAAAGCTTTCGCCCGTCGCGGCAGCAGGCTGAGGAGGGGTTCAACGTCGAATCATAATTTCGTCCGGCCTGAGAGCGCGGCCGAAAGCGTCAAATCATCGGCCGATTCGAGACCGCCTCCGGCAGGAAGACCGCGGGCGATGCGAGTCAAGGTCATCGGTTTTCCTTTGAGAAGATCGACCAGGTAATTTGTGGTGGCTTCGCCTTCGACGTCGGCAGCGAGTGCAAAAATGATCTCGGAAAATTTCTCCTTCTCGATCCGATCGAGCAATTCCTTGATACGCAAATCCTCCGGACCGACATGATCGAGTGGCGAAATTTTTCCACCTAAGGAGTGATAGCGTCCGCGAAACGCGCTCGTCTTTTCCAACGGCAGAATGTCGGTCGGCTGTTCGACGACGCAGAGTTGGTCGGCTACACGCGAGGAATCTTGGCAAATCTCGCAAATCTCCTCCGTCGTAAAATAACCGCACAGTTTGCACGGATGAATGGCCTGCCGGGTAGCCGCAACGGCGCGCGCGATCTGCTCGGGTTGATCTCCGCGCGCCTGCACGATCCAAAGCGCGATCCGTTCCGCCGAGCGAGGCCCAATCCCCGGCATCTGCCGCAGTTGCGCAATCAAATCCCGGAGCGCGGCCGGGTATTCGGTCTTTCTCAAAACACGCGCTCGTTCAATCGGAGGGCGTTTCCGTCAAGCGCAGAGCGAGCGGCTCGAGTCGGCGCAGATACAATTGCAGCGGCGCATCGGCTTCCCCGTCCGGGCCACGCGCTTTTTGAAATTCCGTGTACGCTTCGGCCCAGCGTTTCTCTCGATAAAGCACGACCCCGTTCCAGAAAGAGTCGCGCCGGGCGAGATGCTCCGGCTTGGCCTCCGACGCCAGCCAAAGTGGCTCGTAAATCTCATGCCGCTCCTGTTTGTTTGCTCCACTGAGAAAATCGATCGGTCGCGCCACAATTGCCTTGCTCGCCAGCTCGAAAGTGCGCGGGCCGATCAAGATGTGGGACCCGTAAAACCGATTCGCGACGCAGAACCTCCGTCCAAGTTCGACCGGCTCACCGCTGGTCAAGAGTCCCGGGCGCTCGCCATTCTTCAGCGGCGCCACAATCATCGTGCCGGAGCTGACGCCGACGTGCACATCGCAGTCTGCGGAAAGTTCTCCGTTATTCTGCCGGTGCGAATCGCGAAAGGCCTGGACCAAACCGAGCGCGACGCGCACCGCCTTGTCCGCATGCTCGACACTGGCACCGGGAAATCCGAAAATGGCGACCACGCCTTCGCCATCAGCCGCCACAATATAACCGCCCCCTTCCAGAAAAAGTTCAGTCGCGCGACGAATGAATTTTTCCGTGGTCTCGGCAAAAGCGACGGGCTGGGAGTCCTCGGCCAGGTCGTACTTGTTGGCGATGTCGCAGATGACTGCGGTGACTTCGCAACTCCTGGCACCGGTATCGAGTGGGATTTCTCCGGTGATTACACGATGGACTTGCTCGTTCGACAATCGGCCCGTGAAAAACGATCTGGCCAAGTGGGACCGGCTCCGCCTGGCAATTGCGAGGGATCGGTCGGCAACGACGAACGCGAGCAGCACCGCCAAGATTGAAGGCAATGGCTGAAAAAATATCCGATAGAGCGAGCAAATCCAGCAAAGGCCCAACAGCTCGATCGACAACGCCAGAACCAACCACCTCACCTGCTTGCGCCGAGAGCTCGTCAAAGTGAGCCCGGCGACACCGAGTGACAGGATGACGATGAAAACATATTGCCATTGGCCGGCAAACGATCTCGTGATCGTGCGGTAATGCGAGACGAGTTCCGCGACCAACAGCTCCAAACGCAGCAATAATCCACTCGCGTGCAGCGCGACGATGATTGCGGCGGCCGCGAAACCAATGATTAGAGTTGCAACTAAAGGTCGTTTCATCGACAAACTAAGCTTTCTGCGCCGCAACCGGATAGTACGAGCCCACGACGAGGTCGCTCAAAAATTTATCCGGGGCATCAACTGCCGCCGCGTTCAGCACAAACTTTTTCTGGCCGCTGTTTTTCTGGATCAAACTCAATCCAAACTGATAATCCTTGAACAGGTGTGCGCAAAGTTCTGCCATCGTCATTCGCTCCGTTTGGGCACGCTCGACCAGGCGCCGGAGCGCCGAATCATCGAACACGATTTCGAGTCCGTACTCTTTCTTAAACCTGTCGGCAAATTGACGCGCGCTCACCTCCAACGCTTTCCCTGTGTGCTCGTGGCTTTCGGCCATGAGACGGTCGAGAACGCGCTTCGGCTCACGCACCAGTTCGGCCGTGACGCGCAACTGACTCAATCCTGACCCCGCCAGATAATATTTGTAATCGCGGAATAACTTCTCAAACACCGTCAACAATCCGCGCGCGCCGGTTTTCTCCTCCGCCGCGGCTTCGGCCATCAAGCGCAACGCTTCATCGTCAAAGCTGATCTCGATCCCGTAGGCGCGAAAGGCGCGTTCATATTGTCGAAGTAAACTGCCCTCAGAATACTTCATAATCTTAAACAGATCCTCGGCATCGAGATCCAAGCAAACAACCCGCACCGGGAGACGGCCGATGAATTCCGGTTCGAATCCGTACTCGACAAAATCCTGGGTCGTGACGTGCTGAAACAATTCATTGTCCATTACCTGCACAGGCGCAGCGCTAAATCCGATCTGTCCCTGCCTGACCCGTCGCGCGACTTGCTCCTTCAGCTTCTCAAACGCTCCGCTCACCACAAAAAGAATGTGGCGTGTGTTGATCGTTTCGCGTTTTGCCTTGCCCTGCCTCTGGAATTCGAAGGCGGCTTGCAATTGTGCCTGGAGATCGTTCATGCTCCGCACCGGCACTTCCGTTTCTTCCATTAACTTGAGCAAGGTGGTCTGGACGCCGCGTCCACTCACATCGCGTCCAATCATATTTCCCGCCGAAGCGACCTTGTCGATCTCGTCGATGTAAATGATTCCGAACTGCGCCAGGTTGACGTCTCCATTGGCTTTCTGCACCAGCTCGCGCACGAGGTCTTCCACGTCGCCACCCACGTAACCGGTCTCGCTGAACTTGGTCGCATCCGCTTTCACGAACGGCACCTTAATGAGATCGGCAATGTGCTTGATGAGATAAGTTTTGCCAACGCCGGTTGGCCCGACCAAAATGACATTCTGCTTCGCGTACTCAGTCTCTTCCGCCCGCCCCGGATCTTCCTTCTCCAGTCGCCGCAGATAATTGGCGTGGTTGTAATGATCACATACCGCGATCGCGAGCACTTTTTTCGCTTCATCCTGCTTGATCACAAAGCGGTCGAGATGCGCTTTGATGTCGCGCGGGAGAAAATTGAAAACGAACTCCTCATGATCGACCGTCTCCGGTTTCTCTTCCACGCCGGATTCAGCTGGCTCCGGTTGCGTGAAGGTCGCGACCGAGACGCGATCTCCGAAGTTCGATTTCATGAACTCGGTGATCTTCGCCTTTAGTTCTTCCGGTGAAGGAAATGGTGGTGGTGGGTTCTGTTCCATGGCTTCTCGTGCTTTTCGCGATCAAACGTCGCGCGAAAACCTATCATGGCAAAGACTGGTGTAAATCTGACTCCTCAATGCGGCATTTGTTCATCCACGCAGTGCTGTCGAGAAGGGCCCGATTGCAGCCGAATTCTGAGCTTTAATTGAAGCGCCAGGCCGATCCGGCGTAGACCGCCGTGGCATCTCGTGCCTGGACCATGAACGACCGACCGTGCGTCGCGAAGAGGGTGATTACAAATTCACCGATTCTGCGCGACTTTGTCCAAAACCTTTCCGGCGAAAATTGCGTCAAGATCGCCCAGGACTTTCGCCGGACCGAGATACTGCGCGCCACTGTAGGTATTGGATATCACCGTGCCTGTTGCATCGACCAGAACCAGACAGGGGATTCCCCTGCCGGCGTATTTCCTAATTGCTTCTTTGCCTCCAAGTTTTGGGAAATCGATCGCTGGCCACGGCATGTTTGCCTCGCGCATGTAAGTTTCCATCGCGAATTGCGATTTATCGAAGCTAACAAATACGATCTCGAACTCCGGATGTTGTGTCGCGACGCGATTATAGTAATCGACCAACTCCGGCGTGAATTTGCGGCACGGCGCGCACCAATGCGCCGAAAAGTAGAACGCGATCAACTTTTTCTTTTCCAGTGCTTCGTCGTCGAAATGACCAAGCGCTCCATTGCGCAATGAAATGAGATCGCCTTTTACTAATTCACGGATCGCATTCGCATTCGGCGCTTGCGGCCGAGCAGTCGCGCGCTCGCGCGCGATTTGACCTTGGTACAAACTGTCGAACTGCCGCGAACGCTCCGCTTCAGCCGCGCGTCGCTTCGTTTGATCGGCGATTTGCCGCTGTGCAATCGTCATTTGC
>JBAQJG010000283.1:0-1675 GCA_049300145.1 Chthoniobacterales bacterium
GTCTTCTGCTGGGCGGCGGAGGACGCCGGATGCTCCGCATCGCCGCGCGTGAGGCAGACATCGTGCACGTGAACTACAACCTCAACGAAGGGCGGATCAACCCCACGCTGGTGCGGACCGGCATGGCGGAGGCGACGGACGAGAAGTTGGAGTGGATCAGGGAGGCGGCGGGGGACCGCATCGACTTGATCGAGCTTGGATTCACGGTCTTCTTCGCAAGCGTGACCGACGATCGCGAATCCATTGCGTCGGCGATGGCGCCGTCGATGGGCTTCGAGCCTGGTGACGTGCTCGAGATGCCGCACTTCTTGATCGGCACGATCGAGCAGATCGAAGCTGACCTGAAAGCCCGCCGCGACCGGTACGGATTCTCCGACGTGATCGTCCCGGGCGACGCGGCCGACTCGCTGGCGCCGATCGTCGAGCGCCTGGCCGGCCGGTAGCGGCCCCCTAAGGTAGATTGGAGGCCATGGCCACCACTCAGCATGTACAGCTGAAGGGCGCTGTGGAGGGTCGTGCGAGCGAGGTGCTCACCCCTCAAGCTCTGGCCTTCGTGGCTCGCCTGCAGCGCGAGTTCGCCGGCCGAAGGCAAGGGATCCTCCTGCTGCGCGACGAGAGGCAGACCCGGATCGAGGCGGGTGAGATGCCGCAGCTCCTGGTCACCACGAGCTCTGTGCGTGACTCGGAATGGAAGGTTGCGACGGCTCCCCAAGACCTGCAGGACCGGCGCGTCGAGATCACAGGGCCGACCGATCGCAAGATGCTGATCAACGCTCTGAACTCGGGCGCCCGCGTTTTCATGGCCGACTTCGAAGACGCCAACTCGCCCACGTGGTCGAACCTCGTCGAGGGCCAGGTCAACCTAATCGACGCGATCGAGCGTCGTATCGGCTTCACGAGCCCGGAGGGCAAGGAGTACCGGCTCAACGAAAAGGTCGCCACGCTTCTCGTCCGGCCGCGTGGCTGGCACCTTGATGAGAAGCACGTCGAGGTGGATGGCAAGCCCGTCTCGGGCAGCCTCTTCGACTTCGGGCTCTACTTCTTCCACAACGCCGAGAGGCTGTTGAAGAAGGGGAGTGGTCCGTACTTCTATCTACCCAAGCTCGAGAGCCACCTCGAGGCACGTCTGTGGAATGACGTGTTCAATCTCGCGCAGGACGAGCTCGGCATTCCGCGCGGCACGATCCGCGCCACGGTGCTGATAGAGACCATCCTCGCCGCGTTCGAGATGGAGGAGATCCTGTACGAGCTGCGCGACCACTCCAGCGGACTGAACGCGGGACGCTGGGACTACATCTTCAGCATCATCAAGAAGTTTCGCAATCGACCCGAGTTCGTTCTACCGGACCGCGCGCAGGTGACGATGACCGTGCCTTTCATGCGGGCCTACACGGAGCTTCTTGTCAAGACCTGTCACCGGCGTGGAGCGCACGCCATGGGCGGGATGGCCGCATTCATCCCTTCTCGTCGTGACCCGGAGGTGAACCGCGTGGCCCTCGCGAAGGTCAAGGAGGACAAGGACCGCGAGGCGAACGACGGATTCGACGGAACGTGGGTGGCGCACCCCGACCTGGTCCCGACGGCGACTGAGGCCTTCGATCGGGTGTTGGGCGACCGGCCCAACCAGCTCGAGCGGCAGAGGCCCGAGGTGTCCGTGACGGCGGGTCAGCTGACT
>JBAQJG010000284.1:0-8727 GCA_049300145.1 Chthoniobacterales bacterium
ATGTAAGTCTTATCGCCCACCCGGACATCGACAGTCACACCGGTGTCTTCTTCTTTGAATGCGGTGTTCTCTCGAATCTCACGGTAGTACGGCAGCGTTACGCTCACCTCATGCCCGCGCGCCCGCAGCTCGCGCGGGAGCGCGTCCATCACGTCCACAAGCGCACCCGCGCGCACGAGCGGCGGACCCTCCGCGCTGATCATCAGGATTCGCATCCGGTCAGCAACCTAACGGGAATTCGCGCTTCAGCCATTCCAGCGCTTCTTCGCGATTGCGCAGCGTTCCCTCGAGCTGGCGCGTCTCCACGGCTTCGAGAATTTCGCCGAATCTTGGACCCGGTTTCAAACCAAGGGCAATCAAATCGCCGCCGCGCACCAGCGGCGGTGGAATGATCGGCTCGTTTGCAAATTCTTCCCGCTTGCACAAAAGAAATTCATAGTTGTCCATCATGCGATGGCTGCTCGCGCAATCGACGCGGTGCAGCTCGAGCTCGTCCTCAAAAGTTGGTCGGGCCATGAAACGTTTCAGTTTCGCCACCCGCATTTTTGGCACGTCCTTGAAAACCATGTGCTGCCGGACCATCTCGACGGTGGCATCGATCTCCGCGCGCGAGAAACGCAGCCGACCCATGATTGCCTCCGTCATCTCCGCCCCAATCCGGTCGTGCTCGTTGAAACGAATCCGCCCGGTTTCATCCACTGTAGCCGTGACCGGTTTGGCGACATCGTGAAACAAAACGGAACAAACCAGCGGCACGGAAACTTTTTCCGGCAGCAAACTCAACATCAGCCGCGTGTGCTGAAAAACATCGCCTTCCGGGTGAAATTGCTCCGGCTGAAGGCAGCCTTTCATTGCCTCAACCTCCGGTAAAATCGCGCGCATCAATCCACTGGAATCGAGCAAATCCCAGCCCCGCACGCGTTGCGGAGACAGAAAAATACGCACCAGCTCTTCACGGATGCGTTCGGCGCTGATCTCGTTGATCGACGCGGCACTCGCTACGAGCGCGTCCCACGTTTGATGGTCGACCTTATAATCAAGCACCGTCGCGAAACGCACCGCGCGCAACATCCGCAGGCGATCCTCCGTGAATCTTTGGGCCGGCTCGCCGATCGCGCGCACCAATTTTGCCTCGAGATCGGCGCGGCCACCGACAAAATCGATCACTTCGTTCGCGACCGGATCCAAAAACATCCCGTTGATCGTGAAGTCGCGCCGCTTCGCGTCTTCTTCCGGCGAAGAGAAATGAATCGCACTCGGTCGCCTTCCATCGACGTAGGCATCGTCGGAACGAAACGTTGCTACTTCGAAGTTAGTTCCGTTCTCGACCACAACGATCACGCCGAACTTTGCGCCGACAGCGTAGGTGTGCGGAAAGATCTTCTGCACAATTTCCGGCGGCGCATCCGTCGCCACATCGAAATCTTTCGGCGCAAGACCGCGCACCAGATCGCGCACACAACCGCCGGCGAAATAGGCGACGTGGCCGCTTTCCCGCAATCGCAGAGCGATACGGCGCGCCGCGTCTTCCATCGGCGATACTTTCATTCGCTCCAACTGTAGCGGCGGTCTATGACCGTCGCATAAATTATTGCGCGCTGTGTTCGGCGGCCGCAGACCGCCGCTACGGATCGGCCGAACCCGCTCTTGGTTCGACGCTCTTCTGTTGTCGAAACGAATGAATGATAAAACAAACGACCGCGACACAAATACACGAATCGGCAACATTGAACGCCGGCCACGGATGCGCGTAGGGAAAGTGGAGATCGAAAAGAAGAAAATCGATGACGTGTCTGTAAAGAAGACGGTCGGTCAGGTTCCCCAGCACGCCAGCCGCCAACAAGGCCAGCGAAACATCGCGCCAAACGTCCCACGACCGCCGCCGGACGAGAAGCGCTACGACAAAGAGAAGCGCGAGACCGGAAATCACGATGAAAAAGGTGTTGTTGTTCTTGAACGAACCGAAAGCTGCACCCGTGTTCGTGATGTTGACCAAATCGAACCAACCGGCAATGACCACGCGCGGCTCATCCGGTTTGATGAACCGAAGCACATAATATTTGGTCAGTTGATCGAGCGCGTAGAGCGGCAACGAAAGGAAGAAAATGAATTTCATGTCGATCCAACTTTATTCGTCACGCGAGCCACGACCTTCTCGCACCTGTCGCACAAGTCCGGATGTGCCGCGCTCTCGCCGACCTCTGGCCGATAACGCCAGCAGCGCGCGCATTTCTTGTACCCGGTTTTTGTAACCGACGCCGTGGCTTCTTGTGCTGATTGAATCGTCAAATCGCTCAGGATGAAGAATTCCTCCAGTTCCTCCTTGTCGATCTTCGCCGTGACATCAGAGTTCGAGTTCAAAACCACCGCCGCTTCCAGCGCGTTCCCAATTAATTTTTCCCGCCGCGCCTTTTCAATGGCCTGCCCGATCACACCCCGCAATTTCAGCAATTCGGCGACGTGCGCGCTTGTCCCGCCCTCGCGGGATCGATCCAGCACTTCCGGAAATTCCTGCAAGTGAATCGAAGCGCCGACATTTGAATGCCTCCATGCTTCTTCCGCGGTGAATGCAAGCAGCGGTGCGAGCAATTTGCAGAGCGCGTCGAAGATTTTGTGCATGGCTGTTTGCGTAGCACGCCGACGGGGCGAATCTGGCGCATCGCAATACATCCGATCTTTAGTGATGTCGATGTAGAGGCTGCTCAGATCGACTGCGCAGAATTGGTTGAGCGTGTGGTAAACCTTGTGGAACTCGAACGCCTCATAAGCGGAACGGCACTCGGCAATCACCTGATCGAGTCGCTCCAGAATCCAGCGGTCGATAAGCGTTGCTGTAGCGGCGGTCTGTGACCGTCGCACTTCTTTCTCATTCGAGCGACGCTCATAGAGCGCCGATACAGAATGAAAATCGTACAGGTTTCCGAGCAAAATCCGCAGCGTATTGCGAATGCGCCGATAAGTGTCGCCCAGACGCGTGAACATTTCCTCCGAGAACGGAACGTCGGCGGTGTAATCGATGCTGCTCGCCCACAGCCGAACGAGATCGGCGCCCTGACGGCCGACGAAATGGCCGGCGTCCATCGGTTTGTCGTACGTGCCCGATTTCGAGATCTTTTTTCCATCAACATCGACAACGAAACCGTGAGTGACGCAGGTTTTGTATGGCGCGCGATCGTTCATTGCGATGCTGGTCATGAGCGAGGATTGAAACCAGCCACGATGTTGATCGGTCGCCTCGAGGTACATGTCGGCCGGATCGCGCAATTCCGGATGCGTGGCGCACACGGCTTTGTGCGAAACGCCGCTGTCGATCCAAACATCGATCGTGTCGTTCCGATGGGTCGTGCCTTCGGGCAAGCCAAGCTCGCGGGCAAGATCGACATCGTTCAACTCGAACCAAATGTTCGAGCCGCGCTCAGCGACGAGATCGGCAAGCTTGCCAATGATCTTCGCATCGAGCATCGGCCTGCCTTCGGCGGAGTAAAAAACCGGCAGTGGCACACCCCAACTGCGCTGGCGCGAGATCACCCAGTCGGGACGCGATTCAACTGTGCCGGCGATGCGATTTTCGCCCCACGCCGGGATCCATTTCACTTCGTTGTGAATTGCCTCGAGCGCTTTGCCGCGCAGCTCATCGATACGGATAAAGAATTGTTCGACGTTGCGGAAGATGATTGGTGTCTTCGAGCGCCAACAGTACGGATAGGAGTGGTGGAATCTTTGTTCGCCGAGCAGCATGCCGCGTTCGCGCAACAAATTCACGATGTCGATGTTGGCGTCGAAGACGTATTTGCCGACAAGATGGGCCAAACCGGCTTCGTCAGTGAAGCGGCCGTGATCATCGACCGGCGACAAGATCGGCAATTTATTGGCACGTCCAAGATTGTAATCGTCTTCCCCGTGACCGGGCGCAATGTGCACCGCACCCGTGCCGCTATCCATCGTCACAAAATCAGCGGTGAGAACAATGGCTGTACGCGGCAGAAACGGATGTTGCGCAGTGATCTTGTCGAGTTTGCTGCCGGGAAATGATTGAAGTGGTTCGCCTGTCGCTTCGAATTTTGTTGCGACGCAAAACGCATCGACCAGTCGATCCGCGAGCAGAAGTGTTTCCGAAATGCCGTCGCGGCGGAACTCCTGGACGACGTAAAGTTCCTTTGCATCGACCGCGATGGCGAGATTGGCGGGCAAAGTCCACGGCGTTGTTGTCCAAATGGCAATGCTCGCTTTGTCTTTCAGTTCGCCGCTTACGATTGGAAATTTGACGTAAACGGCAGTGTCGTCGCGTTCCTGATATTCCACTTCGGCTTCGGCGAGAGCGGTCTGGGCGCCAGTGCTCCAAAAGACCGGCTTCTTCGATTGATAGACGAGACCTTTCTCAACAAAAACTGCAAAGGCGCGGAGAACTTCCGCTTCATACTGGGGATCCATCGTCAGATATGGATTTTCCCAATCGCCGAATACGCCAAGGCGCTTGAATTGTGCGCGTTGGATATCGATAAACTTTCGCGCGAACGCTGCCGATCTCTTACGAATTTCGAGCGGTGAAAGCCCCCGAGATTCCTTCACGACTTTGTATTCGATGGGCAATCCGTGACAATCCCAGCCCGGGACAAACGGCGCGCGTTTGCCAAGCATAGTCTGCGATTTGACCACGAAATCTTTGAGGATTTTATTGAGCGCGGTCCCCATGTGAACGTCGCCGTTGGCAAAAGGCGGGCCGTCGTGCAGGACGAACAATTGTCGATCCTGGCGCGCCTTCTGGATTTGCTCGTAAAGGCGCGTTTCCTCCCACGCTTGCAGCATTTCCGGCTCGCGCGCGGCCAGGTTCGCCTTCATCGGAAAATCCGTGCGCGGCAGGTTGAGCGTCTCTTTGTAATTCTGGCTCATCGGGGAGCGGCGATGCTACCATCCGCAGTTCGACAAATCAACGCGGGGTGAGCCCGTCGCGGCGCGGCAAAATTCCGGAGCAATCGATCCGGATGCGCTTAATTTTACGAACTCCTTGACCTCGTGTCCCAATCAGCTAAGCGTCCATGCTTCGTTCAATGAGACGATATCTTCCATTCGTTATTGTTGGCGCTGTCGCCTTACTTACGCTGGGAGGCGCAACAATGCTCTATCGGGCAAAGCGGCTTCCCGTTCTTACGACTGCTAAGAATCATGTGGCATCGGGAATGGACGACGCCAAATCGATTCACATTCTGGGAAACCCCGATGCGCCGGTCACACTCGAGGAATTTGGCGATTTCCAATGTCCGCCCTGCGGCATGCTTTCGAGCCCGATCAACCAGCTCGAGCAGGATTACCATCCGCGTTTGCGTGTCATCTTTCGCCATTTTCCGCTTGCAATGCACCGGCACGCGCGGGAAGCCGCTCTCGCCGCTGAAGCCGCGGGCCGGCAAGGCCGTTTTTGGCAAATGCATGACGTGCTTTATCGCGAGCAAGCTGTTTGGAGTGAAGCCGCTGACGTACGGCCGTTGTTCGACAGGTATGCGGGAACGCTTGGGGTGAAGATTGATCGTTTCAACAAGGACATGGAAAGCGATGAAGTAAAAAGGCGTGTCGATGCCGATCACCTGCGAGGGACCGCACTTGGGATAGCGATTACTCCTACCCTTTTTATTAATGATCGCGCCCTGCCCAATGCCTCTCTAAGTCCGGCCAGTCTGCGCGCAGCCGTCGAAGCAGCCATGAACATCAAGTCGCCCCCCTGATAATTGCTCGGGACGCGCAAAAGGAGAGAGAGGAACCAAAATGGCCGGATCGCGCAGTCGAATTGTTCCCTACGCAGTTGCGGCATTCATCTCCTTGGCTGGACTGGCGGATGCAACGTACCTGACGGTGCAGTCCCTGACTGGCGAGACGCTTGTGTGCGGCGGATCAGCGGACTGCTCCAAAGTGCTGGGCAGTGGTTATGCCAGAATTGCCGGAATCCCAGTGGCGGCCTTTGGCATCGTGGGCTATTTCGGCGCGTTCAGCCTGGCCACGTTCGCGGCTTTTGGTTACGCGCGTGCCCGTAAATTTTTCGCTCTCACGGTATGGGCTATGTTCGCGGTCACGCTGTGGTTCTTGTTTGTGCAAGCGTTCATGCTACACGCCTTTTGCCCTTACTGCTTGTTTTCGGCGGCGCTGGTCTTCGTACTCGCGGCCGTGGTAGTCCTTATCCCTTCTTCATCGCATTGATGGGGAGAAAGCAAGAGTAAAAGTAAGAATAAGAGTGATGCGCAGAAAAGTGTTGGTCTCTTTGCTTTGTTCTTTGTCGTTACCTTTGGGCGGATGCGAGAAGCGGGCAGCAACTCAATCCATTACCACTGCCAGCCGGGAATCCGGTCTGGCCAAATTCTATGTCTGCGGGCTGATTGAGAGCAAGATCAGTAAATCGAAAGCGCTGGCCCAGAAAGCCCTCAAGCGCTTGTAGGTAACACGCCATAGTCGGGAGGCAGCGTCCGCCTCGTTTGCAGGATCGAAGCGGCTAACAACTGGCTAGAACCGGTAAATTCTGCCCCCTAACGAAGATTGGCGCTGAAAGTGTAGCGCGAATACAACCATTTCTCTGTTGCTTTTCGATTAAGCAAATTAGGCGTCGCCATTAACCGAAAAACCCTGCTATGAAAAAAAACTCCTCTCTAATAACAGCTCGCGTCCTCATCGGCGGACATTTCTTGATAATCGGTCTTGTCTTAGCTCTATTCGCACTCTTCACAACTAGCCCCCTGTGGGCCGATGACCCTCCGGTGGCAGCCGCAAATGCGGCTAAGACCACCCAAGCGACTGCCGAGGCCCGTGCGGCGTATGCGAATTTGCCGCTTAGCTTTGTCCCGAATGCCGGGCAACTCGACACTCGCGTTCGCTACACGGCGCAATCGGGCGGCGGAGGTTTCTACTTCACGACGCGCGAGGCAGTGTTCTCGCTCGCCACGAAAACCCGAGGCCTCGTGCTGCGGCTCGCTTTCCGGGGTGCGAATCCGCGGCCCGCGATCACGAGCCAGGCCGCCAGGAGCGGCACGGTTAATTACCTGATCGGGAACGATCCTGCACGCTGGCATACAAACTTGCCGACGTACGGTGAGATCGTTTACCGCGACCTCTGGCCGGGCATCGATCTCCTCTTCCGCGGCGACAGCGGCCAGCTCACGTACGAGTTCTCCGTGAAGCCGGGCGCACGCGTGAAAGATATTCGGATCGCCTACCGCGGCGCGAAAAAGCTGTCGGTCGACAAAAACGGTAACCTGATGATCCACACTTCGCTCGGCAGCATCAGCGACACGCGCCCGACCACGTATCAATGGATCGATGGAAAGCGTGTAGAGGTGCCGAGCCGCTTCGCGCTCAATCGCCGTTCAAAAACAACCTACGGATTCTCCGTCGGCGCGTATGACCGCAGACAACCGCTGGTCGTCGATCCCGGTCTCGTCTACTCGACCTACCTGGGTGGCCTGATGGACGACGAGGGCGACGGCATCGCCGTCGACTGTGCAGGTCAAGCCTACGTAACCGGGAATACGTATTCCGGGAACTTCCCCACAACCGCCGGAGCCTTTGACAGAACCTATAAGGGCACTGGCGGCTTCCCCTATGGCGGTGGGGATGTGTTTGTCACCAAGCTGAACAGCAGCGGCAGCGCCTTGGTCTACTCCACCTATCTCGGCGGCAGAAAAGACGAACCAATCTTTGGCAGCAGCATCGCCATAGATTCTGCAGGCTACGCTTATGTGACCGGCACTACGGACTCGCCTGATTTCCCGGTCACACCAGGCGCGTTCCAGTCGACCTTGAAGGGCGTTGAAAACGTCTTCGTGACCAAGCTCAACAAGAGCGGCAGCGATCTCGTCTACTCCACGTATCTGGGGGGCACGGGGCAGGACGACACCGACTTCTATAGCAGTATCGCAGTCGATTCCTCCGGGAACGCTTACGTGACCGGGTTCACGAGCTCACTGGACTTCCCCACCACCCCGGGCGCGTTCCAGACTTCGAACCACGGCGGCTTCTATGACGCATTCGTCACCAAGCTAAATGGCAGCGGCACTGCCTTGATCTATTCCACGTACCTGGGAGGCAGCGAAGACGAAGGCGGGTTGGGCATCTCACTCGACGGCGACGGCAACGCCATCGTCACCGGCTACACGCACTCTGCAGATTTCCCCACGACCCCCACTTCCGCTCAACCGGCGATCGGCGGCGGCTACGACGCCTTCGTGACGAAGCTGAACGGCAGTGGCAGCGCTTTAGTCTATTCCACCTATCTGGGCGGCACGGGCGACGACTTTGGCGGCAGCATCGCGGTCGATCGCTCCGGCAATGCCTATGTCACCGGAAGCACGCTCTCGCCGAACTTCCCCACGACACCCGGCGCCTTCCAAGCGGCGCCCGGTGGCGGCTACGACGCGTTCGTCACCAAGCTGAACGCGAGCGGAAGAGCATTCGTCTATTCCACCTATCTCGGCGGAACTGGTGATGAACAGGGCAATAGCATCGCTGTTGACTCCGCTGGCCAGGCTCACGTGGCCGGGTTTACGAACTCCTCGAATTTTCCTGTCACCGCAGATGCCTTTCAGCCGATGAATGCCGGTGGAGCGGGGACGTTCGACGCATTCGTGACCAAGTTGAACGGGTCCGGGAGCGCTGAAGTGTATTCAACGTACCTGGGCGGCGCCGTCGACGAATTCGCCGACGGCATTGCCCTCGGCCGATCTGGAAAGGTCTATGTGACAGGATCGACGG
>JBAQJG010000285.1:0-1753 GCA_049300145.1 Chthoniobacterales bacterium
ATCGAGAACAAAGCGACCGCATGATCCCGATCAAGAATCCCAAGGAAGTGGAGAGGATGCGGCAAGCGTGCCGTACCGCGAGAGAAATTCTTGATCGCGTGAGCGAACTCGTCCGGCCCGGAATCACGACCAAAGAAGTGGATGAGGCGGCTGCCGATTTCATGCAAGAAGCGAACGTCAAAAGCGCGTTCCTTGGTTACCGGCTTGGGCACCGCGTTTTCCCCGGCAACATTTGCATCTCTCTGAACGATGAAGTTGTCCACGGCATCGGGAGCCAGCGACGTATTCAATACGGCGATATCGTTAAGCTCGACATCGGCGTCATCCAAGACGGCTGGGTGGGGGACAACGCTACAACTGTCGCCGTCGGAGTAATTGATGAACGCGTTGAACGTTTGATGAGAGTCACCGAAACTGCGCTCGCACGCGCGATCGCCGTGGCTCGCCCTGGCGGGCGCCTCGGCGATATTTGCGCGGAAGTCGAAGATGAAGCCCGGCGAAATAATTTTTCCGTCGTGCGCGAATTTGTTGGGCACGGAGTTGGGCGAAAAATGCACGAAGAACCGCAGATTCCAAATTATGGCAAGCGCGGGAGCGGTCCCAAATTAAAGGCAGGCATGACGCTTGCGATCGAGCCCATGATTAACCTGGGCACGGCTGACGTAAGACTGCTGGAAAATGGCTGGACCGTATGCACGGCGGACGGGATGCCCTCGGCGCATTTCGAACATACGGTCTTGATTACGAAGGATGAGCCGGAAATCCTGACATGGCGCGCAAAGACGCAATTGAAGTAGAAGGCACGGTCGTCGAGTTGTTGCCGAACACAATGTTTCGGGTCGAGCTGCCCAACGGGCATCGCGTCCTCGCCCACATCTCAGGGAAAATGCGATTGCACTTCATTCGCATCTTGCCAGGCGACAAAGTTATGCTAGAGATTTCACCCTACGATTTGTCAAAGGGGCGAATTACGTTTCGCCAAAAGTGACACCGCGGAGGCGTCTCTGCGTTTTTCGTCTCGTGGATTATGAAAGTACGACCATCAGTAAAAAGACTTTGTGCAAGCTGCAAGATCGTGAAGCGCAAAAACGTGGTGCGCGTGATCTGCAAGAACCCGCGCCATAAACAAAGACAAGGCTGATTTCATTTAACGATTTAACAAACTACCATGCCAAGATTACTCGGAGTCGAAATTCCAGCCGAAAAACGCATCGAAGCGTCTCTCACTTACATCTATGGCATCGGCTTGAGCACGGCCAGGCGCATTCTCGAGCAAACTAACATCGATCCAAATTTGCGCGCGAAGAATCTCACGCCCCAGCAGTTGAATGAGATTATTCACGCTATCACCAACAATAAGATCCCGATCGAGGGCGATCTTCGCCGCGAGATCCAGGGCAACTTAAAGCGCTTGCAAGCGATCAATTGTTATCGCGGCCTGCGACATCGCCGCGGATTGCCGGTGCGCGGCCAGCGGACTTCGACCAATGCGCGCACGCGCAAGGGCCCGCGCAAGACCGTGGGTGTAATCCGAAATCCGGAGGCGAAAGCCGGAAAAGTTTAAACAGGAGCTCGAATGGCCGAATTAGAAAAGACGACCAAGTCTAACCTGGAGACGTCGAAAACGAAGAAACCAACGAAGGCTTCGAAAGGCGAGATTACACAAACGGCGCCTGAAGCGGCAGTTGGCGAGTTCGCCCCGGCCGAAGCAGTTTCCGAATCGACGCCTGCCGGCGCCGAAACAGTGGCCAAG
>JBAQJG010000286.1:0-1722 GCA_049300145.1 Chthoniobacterales bacterium
TCCGTGGTCAGGAACCGCTGATGACCGCCACCCATTATCATAGGGCCGAGATCAACGGCCTCAACATCTTCTATCGCGAAGCCGGGCGGGCTGACGCCCCGACACTGCTCCTGCTGCATGGCTTCCCGAGCGCCGGCCACATGTTCCGCGATTTGATCCCGCTCCTCGCCGATCGCTTTCATCTCGTGGCGCCAGACCTGCCCGGTTTTGGTCAGTCAGACATGCCCTCCCGTGATGACTTCAAATATACGTTCGACAATTTGGCAAAGGTGATCGAGCGCTTCACCGAAGTTATCGGCTTAGTACGTTTCGCGATCTACATCTTCGATTACGGCGCACCTGTAGGCTTGCGGATCGCCGCAAAGCACCCGGAGCGCATCACCGCGATCGTCTCGCAGAACGGCAACGCTTACGAGGAGGGGCTGAGCGAGGGCTGGAACCCGATTCAGGCCTACTGGCGCGAGCCCACTCAGGCGAACCGGGATGCCCTACGCAGCTTCCTGGCGCCAGAGACAACACTCTTCCAATACACCCACGGCGTGGCAGATCTCTCTCTCGTGTCTCCCGATGGGCGCTCGCTGGATGATCATTATCTGGCGCGCCCGGGAGCGCACGAGGCGCAACTCGACCTGCTCCTCGACTATGCCAGCAATGTCGCTCTCTACCCTGAATTCCACGCCTATTTTCGGAATCACCAGCCGCCGTTCTTGGCGGTGTGGGGCAAGAACGACCCGTTCTTCCTGCCCGCGGGTGCCGAAGCGTTCAAGCGCGACATCCCGGGCGCCGAACTCCGCTTCTTCGACACCGGCCACTTCGCGCTCGAGACGCACTGCGCGGAGATTGCGGCGGTCATTCGCGATTTCCTCGACCGGACGCTCCGTCTGTCGTCCGGCGGCGTTAACACCTAAGCCAGTGCTCGGCACTTGCAAACTCGGTCCGGAGGATCTCCCTCATGCGCGCAATCGTAATAGAAAAATTCGGCGGCCCTGAAGGCTTGGTAATCAAGAACATCCCGGACCCCGAACCCAAGCCGGGCCATGTCGTCATCCAAGTCAAGGCGTTCGGGGTAAACCACGCCGAGATGCACATGCGAAAGGGAGAATGGGCCGAGGCCGCCGAGGTCAGCGGCATCGAGTGCGTCGGCCTTGTCAAATCCTGCCCCGGCGGCGAATTCGCGGTCGGCACCAAGGTAGCCGCATTGATGGGTGGCCTGGGGCGAACTATCAACGGCAGCTACGCGGAGTACACGCGGCCGCCGGCGACAAATGTCGCGCGCATCGAATCCGACCTTCCTTGGGAGGATCTCGCTGCGATCCCGGAATCCTACGCCACGGCCTGGACGTGCCTGTTCCGCAACCTCGAACTCGTCGACGGCCAGACGCTGGTCATCCGAGGGGCGATGTCATCGTTTGGACAGGCAGCTCTGAACATGGCCGTAAATGCCGGCGCAAACGTCATTGCAACAGCTCGCAACCAAGACCGCTTCCAGAAGCTAAAGGCGATGGGCGCACGACGCGTCGAGATCGAAGGCCCTGACCTATCGGAGCGCATAGCTGAACGGAAACAGATCGACGCCGTTCTCGACCTCGTCGGCAACAGCACTATCCTGGATTCCCTCGCCATGCTTCGGCGGGGTGGGCGCGCTTGCCTGGCGGGCTTTTTAGGAGGCCTTGCCCCGGTGCCCGACTTCAACCCTCTGCTGCAGATGTCGAGCGGTGTCCA
>JBAQJG010000287.1:0-1576 GCA_049300145.1 Chthoniobacterales bacterium
ACCCAATCCTTGTCGCTCGTCACGAAAGTGACACTGGGATTGTCGATTTTTCCTTTTCCCATCTTGTAGGTTCCGTCATTGACATCGATCCACCACTCGCCGCCGTTCGGGCCGCTGAGTTCCCACTGGTAACGCGCATGCACTCCCTTTGCCTTTTGCGCTTGGAAACTTTGGCGCATCCCATCGAAGACTTCTTGCGGTGTCGAGCTTGGGGGCCCGCCTGAATCTGCGCTCGCCGCACGCAAGCACAACGCCCCGATCAGCATAGTAGTCGTTAGGTGGAAACACGCAGTCTTTGCTTGCATATCGATTGCTTGGGATCGTTCAGCGGCACCAATCGGCTGTCTAATCGTAAATGGTATCGTCGATCTTATTGTTCGATCCGCTTCAGGAAAAACGCGGCGCCGACAAACGTGATCAACGCACCCGCCAAAAGCACAACAAGATCGACAACGTAAAACGAGGCACCGGCATGGTACATGTTCACTAGCCGGAAGGCGCGGCAGAAATGCGTCAGCGGAAAAATTTCGGAGATATAGCGAATCGCTTTGGGCAATTGCTCGAGCGGGGCGAACGCGCCTGAGAGGACGAAGATCGGCAAGAGAAAGAAAACGGAGAACTGAATGGCTTGCGTTTGCGTGCGCGAAAAGGCCGATATCAATAAACCGAGACCGAGCGAACAGAGCAAAAAGAGCAAACAAATCAGCGCGAGGGCGGGCGGTTGATAAAAGCGCACCTGAAAATGCCAAGATGCGACCGAGCTGACGACCACGATCAAGAAGATCGAGACGGCAAGATACGGCAAAATCTTTCCGATCACGATTTCGCCGCGCTTCAGCGACGTCACCATCAGTTGGTAAAGCGTGCCGGACTCGCGCTCGCGCGCGATTGTGCAAGCCATCAACGTTACGGTGAGCAACTGCAGAATTAGACCGATTATCCCGGGCAGCACGTAATCAATGAAGCGCGATTTGGGATTATAAAGATTCTTCGTCTCCACCCCCCAGGCACTCATGAGCGAGACAAATTGCTTGCGAATGTTAATGGGCAGTTTCTTACCGAGTTCGATCACTTCGTCGGGGAGCGATTCGACGATCAGATCGCGCTCCTTCGCCTGGAAATTCGCCAGATTCTGCTGCATGGCTCCTTCCACCGTCGTGGCCGTGTTGGTATCACTATCATCCAGGTAAAGGGGCAGCGGCTTGGGGTCTCCGCTGCCCAGGGTCTCGCTCCAACCGGCCGGAATAACCAGGCTGGCTTTTACCCCGTTGGCGAGGAGATCCGAATCTCCGTTAAAGCCGGGCCCCGGTTTTCTCCATTGAAACGTTTTGTCTTTTAAAATGATATCGACAAAGCGCGCCGTGCGCGGAGTATCGTCCCGATTGATCAGCAACGCAGGCACATCGGTCAGTTGGGTGTTTTCAAACGCATGCCCAAAGAGGAGCGTGAAAAGCGGCGGCAAAATGAGGAGCAAGAGCAGGACGCGCCGATCCCGATAAATATGTAGGAACTCCTTGTAAGCGACGCTCATGATGGCGCTGAGCGAAATGCCTTTCATGATGCCGATCCTTTCAAC
>JBAQJG010000288.1:0-6914 GCA_049300145.1 Chthoniobacterales bacterium
ATGTTGCGCCGCGGTAATGAGCTTCTCGCTCAAGAGCTGAGCCGCCGCGTCCATCGACACGGTGATGGCTTTCAAGGCCCGCTTCAAATAAGCGATGGTCATTCCGATTTCATCAACATCTTCATCGCTTAATGCCGCGGCCAGCTTCGCGCTGGCCAGGGCGGAATGGGTCGCCAGTTTAACGGCGGCAGGTTCGTTTTGGAGCGACGCGTCTTCGTCGAAAAGTTGGTCGATCCAAATCGTGAGTGCAAACGCTGCGCGATACAGATTGTGATCCTCGAACGTTTCAACCAAAGATGACTTTTGCTCATCGTCGACCGGCGCATCCTCATCATTCGAGCGCCAATCCTCGTTCAACAGCGTCTCCACTTCCGCGCTCCAGTCTTTGGCATCGAGCAATTGCGACCAACCCATCTCACGCGCGATAATTTCGTCGCGCTGAGGATCGTCCAGATATTTTTCCAGCAGCTCCATGTACTTCTCCGTCTTGTGGTCCTGCTGCTGGAGGAAACGCTCCCAGTCATATTCATCCCAGTCCCGTCCGGGCTCGCGATCAAAGCCAGCCATGGATTTAACTAGACGCCACTTCTGCCGCCGCGCAAAAAATTTGTGGTAGGGCGAGATTCTGTCGAGTTTACCGAAAATAATTCCCCGGCTCCGCCCTTAGACTTCGCTTCAGACAGGCTCGAGCATGGCCCTACCGGGGCTGAAGTTCGCGTTTCGTTTGCAATCGCAACTGGCCGCAGGCGGCGTCAATATCGTGGCCTTTCTCGCGCCGCAAGGTGGCCGGAATTCCTTCCGTGCGTAAGATCGACAAGAACCTTTCCTGTCGATGGCGCGACGGTCGCGACCACGGCAAACCCTCCACGGTGTTGTACGGAATCAGATTTACTTTTGCCGAAAGCCCTCGCGCGTGTTTCGCGAGGAGATGCGCTTGCTCGGCACCGTCATTCACGTTTGCGATCAGGATGTATTCGAATGTAATCCGCTGTTTCTTGTGGGTGACGTAGTAGTCGCATGCGGAAAGCAACATCTGGATCTTGTACTTGCGATTGATCGGCATGATTTGATCGCGTACGGCATCGGTTGCGCCATGTAAGGAGACGGCAAGTCGTATTTGCAGTGGCTCGTCGGCCAGTTTTCGAATCTGCGGGGCGAGACCACTGGTAGAAACCGTCATGCGCCGCGCGCCCATTCCGAGTCCCGACGGCGCGTTGATGATTCGGATCGCGCGCATCAAGTTTTCGAAATTCGCCAGCGGCTCGCCCATGCCCATAAAGACGATATTGTCGATCTTGTCACCGGACTCGCGTTCCGCCGCAATGATTTGATCGACAATTTCGTTCGCGCGCAGGTTGCGTGAAAATCCTTCCAGGCCGCTCGCGCAAAATTTACAGCCGTAAGCGCAACCCACCTGGGTCGAGATACAAATTGTCCGGCGGTCCGATTTTTCTCCGTACAGCGCCGGCGATGCTGGAATCAAAACGGACTCGATCAAATTTCCATCGCTGAGACGAAAAAGGAATTTTCTTGTCGTGTCGCGCGCACCCAGCACCCGAACGATCTCTAAATGTTCGCAACGAAATGATTCTTCGAGTCGCGCCCGAAGATCACGCGGCAAGTCGGTCATTTGCTCAATTGCATCGACGCGCTTTTTGTAAAGCCAGTCCGTGATCTGCCCGGCGCGATACGATGGCTCGCCCAGTTCGCGTAGTTTCTCTTGCAGCTCGTCAAGCTCCAGAGACTTGATGTCGATCTTCGCTTCTCGGGTCACGAGGCAATTTACGGCAGTGTCACGACCCGGCAAAGAGTAGCGCATGCATCTCGCTTACGAATGCGGAGCTGGCCGCAAGGCGGAGGGTGGCGCTGCTTTTTCAGCTTGCCCGACTCCGCGCGCGGGAGAAAGTTCGTCTACATGAGGAAAAAGCTGGTCGCACAATCAGTGCTTTTCGTGTTATTCATATTCTTCTTCACCGGCTGCGCGTCGACGCCGCGGCAGGAGATCATGACTGAGCAGCCTGATGCCAACGCGCAGGGCGCTCGCGCCGTTCCCGGGGAAAAAGTGTCGGACGACGGGGGCCTCGCCCCCGGGGCGACCGGACCGAACGCGAGCGTTCGCTGGTAGGTTTTGTGGGAGTTAGTCGCGGCGAGGGCGGCGCATGCGTGCTAGTCTCACGTTACATTGAGATTCGGAGATGACCTCGGGGAAATCGCGCACGCCTCTGACGCTCGGCTGGGAAGCGGCGCGCGCGAATGCGATTCCGGCACTGGTCATTCAAGCGATCACGCTCGGATTGTTGGTCGCTTACTACACAAACTCGTCGATTGCGGACGCACTGAACAAGTTTGCAGAGTTCAAGCGCACGCACGGCTTGCCGCTTGTGCTTGCGGCATCGATTATCGCCGGCGCGATCATTCCGGAATTATTTCTCATTTTGTTTTTTCAGGGTGGTCGACCGAGTCGTCGAAACGTCCGTAACTTGCTCTTTACGATTCCGGTCTGGGGATTCGACGGGTCGTTGGTCGATCTTTTGTACCGCGGCGAAGCGGCCCTGTTGGGCGATGTCGTGACGCTGCCGGTTGTGGCCGCGAAGATTTGTATCGATCAGTTCGGCTACAACCCATTTTTTGCGGTACCGTTCGGCGTCCTCACCTACGAGTGGAAAAATGGCCGCGTCTCAATGGATCCCGTGCGCGAGCTGGTGACTTGGAAACACTATCGGGACAAAATCATTCCCACTCTCCTGGCCACATGGGCGGTTTGGATTCCGCTGATGGCGATTATTTATTCGTTGCCGCTCGCGTTGCAGTTTCCGCTCTTCGGGTTCGCACTTTCATTTTGGGTTTTGCTTTTGACTTACATGACGAACCAGTTCGCCGGAAAAATCGAAGCCGACGCGCCGCTGGCGCTCGCCGTCGCGGACGTTGAAGTGTTAAAACGTTGAAGCGTGGAAACGGATTTTGTAGCGGGGGTCTATGCCCGCGGGATGAATTCATGAGACGCTCACAAAGTGCCGCTACAGCCAAAACAACCGCGGATTACGCGGATTTCGCGCATTGAGTTCCGGCATCCGCGTTATCTGCGAAATCCGGGGTTAAAATTTTGTAAAATAGCGTAACGCCTCATAGACGCCGGCGCCATGATTGGTTTGGGCGACGTAACCGCCTGCGGCGCGCACGGCGTTTTTGACTTCGGGAATCGCGTTGGCAGGGCAAGCGGGAAATTGCGCGTAGTGGCCGTCCAGCATCGAGATGTCGTTGTGATGATCGCCCGCGGCGAAAATGTTCTCGCGCGGGATATCGATTAACCGGGAGAGCTCGCCGAGCGCCGCGCCCTTGTGATAATCGGCGTGACAAAAACGAAGATAAACGGTGTTGCGTTGGTAATTGAATTTCGGTTGTTTGGTCCGTGTTTCGTCGATGAATCTCGTCACGCGATCCATCTCTTCATCGTTCGAGGCAACAACGCCGGCCGGGCCTTCTGACTCGTAAATCACGCGCGCTTTCGTCTTTTGGTTCACGAAATCGATTATCTCCGCGATCACGGACGAAGCCGAAGTGAAAAGCTCGGCATGTTCGCGCGCGCAGCGTTGATTCCAGTCGCCGAAGGCTTCCCACGGTTCTCCGTTTTGCCCCGGACGAAAAACATCACGCTCGCTTGTCAGGATGAAGTTTGGCCGCATCGGAAATGAGAAGTCGGTCAGGCCGGATTCGAGGAGATTAACCGAACGTCCGGTATTGATGGCAAAGAGCACACCATCTTTTTGTAAATCGCGAATCAATCTCGTGCAGCGGTCGTCGAGTACCGGCTCGTTCACGCGCGAGACAAGCGTTCCATCGAAGTCGATGCTGAGAAGGCGAATTTCGGGAGACATCGCACGCTAACTTAGGAATTGATTTCGCAAACGCAATCCGCCTTCGCCTTGCTCCGGCGGACAGGCGGGCTAAGATCGGCAAGAACAAGATCGACAATGAAATCCGCTTACGAACTGGCAATGGAACGGCTGGAGAAAACTCAGCCAACTATTGCGCTGAGCGAGGACCAAAAAAAGGAGCTCGCGGAGGTTGACTCAACTTGCCGGGCGAAGATCGCAGAGAGGGAATTGTTCCTGCGCGACGAGATTCGCAAAGCGCAAATGGCTGGAAACCTTGAGGACGTGGAGATGCTGGAGAAGCAACTCACCTCTGAAATCGCGCGTCTGCGGGAAGATTACGAGGCGAAGAAAGAGAAATTGCGCGCGAGCTTTGGAAAATAGCCGTCCTTGGCTGTTATAGCAGACAGGCTTCCCAGCCTGTCGATCTGTCATGACACGCGCGACGCCTGTCTGCCATGACAGGCGGAGACGCCTGTCTTCCGCTTCGGCAAATCAGGATCAAGAAAGCCAAGCATGTGCGCGCGCCTGATCACGCGCACGCCTTCGAGCTTCTGCAATTCGGCGACTTGCCGGCGGAACGCTTCCATTTTCGTCCAGTGCACCTTTGGTCGAAAATGATGTTCGGCGTGGTAGCCATTGAAGAAGAAAAGCCAATTGTAAATTTTCCCGTAGCTGCTCACACCCCAGGCGATCGGTTTGTCAGGATTAGCGCCGTAATGTCGGAAGTAACCGTTTAGATAGCTGAAACAGTGACCGAGATAAAAGAACGGCAGGAAATAAAAGATGATGTAGCGCCAATTGAATAGAAACATGACGAAGAGGGTGGTGGCAAATACCGCCAGCTCGACATTTCCCCAAATCAGTTCGCGACGGCCGCGCTTGCGCAATTCCTCCCGAATCGCTCCAGGGTTATCTCGGAAGAAACTGAGAAACACGTAGCCCCACGGATTTTCGGCTTCGCCGTCATGGCCGTGCTTGTAAATCGAAATCCAATCGACGGTCTCGCCGTTCTCATCGGGCCGATCGGCGTTGCCTTTGTGATGCTGCATGTGGACGGCATCGTAGTAGGTCTGCGAAAAACAACACGCGACCGACTGCATGATCGCAAAAAGCCGATTGAGGAGCGACGACCGGAAGAATGGATTGTGGATGAAGTTGTGTCCGATGCCGTTGATGTTTGCGTTTACCATCAGCGAGTAGATGAAGCCGAGAATGAGCATCGTCCAAAGCGGCGTGCGTGGGTAAAGGAAGAAGAGCGCGAAAAAGTAAGCGAGATGGAATAGACTCGCCAGGGCCGGAACCGCATCCCAGCGCGTGTGCGCGAAAACCTTTGATTTGGTCATGGGCCGTTCCACTCGGATGGCGTCAGCGTTGTTCATGCGAAGGTGGGCAAATATTAATCGTGGAAGAAATGCTGGTTGGCAAGTTTTGAAGATTGCCAATGTCATTCGTGCGCGCCTAAGTTAACCCGCTTCAATGTTTGCGCGTCAACCTGAGATGAAGGTTTTTAGCGGCTCCGCCAACCGCGAGCTGGCACAGCGCATTTGCCAATACCTCGGAGTGCCGCTCGGACAGGCCACCATCAGCTCCTTTCCCGACGGCGAGACCTACGTCCGAATCGAGGAAAACATTCGGGGCCACGATGTTTTTATCATTCAACCGACCTGTCCACCGACCAATCAGCACTTGATGGAGCTGCTCATCATGGTTGATGCCGCGCGGCGCGCCAGCGCCGATCGGATCACGGCGGTCATTCCCTTTTTTGGCTACGCGCGCCAGGACCGTAAAGATCAGCCGCGCGTTCCGATTACGGCGAAGCTGGTGGCAAATCTTCTTTTCGCATCCGGTGTGGATCGTGTTCTGACCATGGATTTGCACGCCCAACAAGTGCAGGGCTTTTTCGATATCCCAGTCGATCATCTCTATTCGCTGCCGGTGTTGATCAAGTATCTCCGGCAGCGGCTCAGGCGAAAGACGGTGGTTGTTTCTCCAGATGTCGGCGGACTGAAAATGGCCTCGGCCTATGCGCACGCCCTCGGGGCAAACCTCGCGATCGTGGCAAAGGAACGCCGCAGTGCCACCGAGACCGAGGCGCTTTATCTGATCGGTGAAGTGGAAGATCGCGATGTGCTCCTGGTTGACGATCTGACCGAAACGGCTGGGACGCTGACTTCCGCAGCAGAGCTTGTGAAGAAACGCGGGGCACTGGAAATTTACGCCGGGGTTTCGCACGCGGTCCTTGTCGATGTTGCGATTCCTCGGTTGCAAAAATCGAAAATCGAGGAATTAATTACGACTAACAGCACACCGGTGCGGGCGGTGGATGGATTTAAGACCACCGTGCTCTGCGTCTCCGAGCTTCTCGGCGAAGGGATGAAGCGGATTCACAATGATGAATCCGTTTCGTCGCTGTTTAAGATCGACAACGGCAGGAAAGAAAATGGCAAAACAAGTTAAACTGAAAGCCGAGCGGCGGACGGCCACCGGCCGGTCGGCGGCGCGCAAATTAAAAGCGCGCGGCGCCGTTCCCGCGATTATCTACGGCGGAAAGGATAAACCGCAGCCGTTGCAGCTCTCGGCGCGCGACATCGATGCGATGTTGAGCCACGCTTCCGGCGAAAACATTCTCGTCGAGCTCGAGATCGACGGCGAAAAATCGAATCGCATGGCGTTGGTGAAGGAAATTCAGCACTCGCCGGTTGGGAGCGATGTTTTGCATGTCGATTTTCACGCCGTGTCGATGGATGAGACGATTCAAGCCGATGTGCCGTTGGAGGCGCTCGGCATCGCCAATGGCGTCAAAAACTTTGGCGGCTTGCTCGAACAGAGTTTGCGTTCGCTCGCAATTGAATGTCTCCCGCGTGACTTGCCCGACCGGATAACCGTCGATGTCTCGGCGTTGAATATTGGCGACTCCATTCACGTGCGTCAGATTCAATTACCATCGGGGGTCACGTCGAAAGTGCTGCCCGATTTGACGGCATTTTCTGTTCTCGCTCCCGTGGTTGAAGAGGAACCTGTCGTCGCTGAGGCCGAAGC
>JBAQJG010000289.1:0-1624 GCA_049300145.1 Chthoniobacterales bacterium
CCCTTCGCCGCTTTGATCAAATCCCCGCGTCTGCTTTCTGAGCCCGAATTTGTTGAGCCGATTATTCCCCGTTCAGCTGTGGCGCCGAACCGGCAGCAGCGAGGCGGCGCTTCGCTTCCGCGTAGAAGTCCGGCGGTAGCGGCCCCTTCTGCAGTATGTCGAGGTTGGTCTGCAGGTGCGCCGGGTTGATCGTGCCGACGATGGTGGTGTCCAGGTCCGGGTTCGTGAAAGTGAAACGAAGAATGAACTCCATCGGGCTCATGCCAGCGAGCAGCTCATCGAGATGTGCCCGGCGCCAGCGTTCCCATTGCAGGCCTGCCTGCTTCCCTTCGGTTGGCGCGCCCTTTGCTGCGCCACCACGAATGACGATGCCTGCGCCCTTCTGAGAAGCAGTGGCGATCGCTGCTTCGTGTTCACGCTCGACTGCCGAGTACGGGATCTGAAAGACGTCGAAGATTCCCATCGCAATATGGTCAATCAGGTGGGGCAAGGTGCCCGACATACCGATAAATCGTACCTTGCCGGCCTCTCTGAGCTCCAAGAGTGCTTCGAGCGCGCCGTGCTCCTGCAGGGCCTGCCGGGATGGCGAAGCGTGGAACTGCACGACGTCGAGATAGTCGGCTTTCATCCGCACGAGACTTTGTTCGACCCCCGCCACCACGTTCTCGCGGGTGAAGAGGTGTGGCCCTCGCTGATTGCGTGGAGTCGGGGGCGCACCGACCAGACATCCGCATTTGCTGGCCAGATAATATTCAGCCCGCCGATGCGAGATATAACGGCCGATCCGTTCCTCGCTCAGCCCGTAATCGATCGAGGTGTCGATGTAATTGATTCCGGCGTCGACCACCTTGTTGAGAATGGTTTCCGCTTGGGCCTCGGAGATGTCGCGGGCGCGCGGGGCTCCTCGGAGTTCCATCGCTCCATAACCCAAGGTTGTGACCCGCAGCCCGGTCCGCCCAAGCTCTCGTTTTGCTACGGACATTCTCGTTCTCCACCAACAAATTGGTTCAATGTTAGATCCTTCACCTCGATCGGTCGAATGGTGATTTTCCAACGCTCAACCCGTTCCTGCCGAACTCCCCCTACCGCGTGAGAGCTTTGACAGTGACTTTCGATGCGGCCGGAGACAGCGATAATGTCCACCCCCAGCGGCTCATCAGGCCGTGCAAGTGAAGTTCCACGGAGGTGCCCATGAACACAGACACGGCCGCCGGAAGCGACCTTGATGCGTTGACTGCGCTCAACCGCGACTACATCCATTCGGTGCAGCATGGCGATGTGCAGCGGTTCGACGAGATCCTGGCCGAGGATTTCCTGTGCTCGAACCCAGACGGGTCGCTCGTCGACAAGAAACAGTTTCTCGCACAGACCGCTCGACCGGTGACGATCAGTGGCCTCTCGGTGCAGGAAGTCCGCGTGCGCATTCTCGGAGATGTCGCGATCATTCACGCGCGCACCAGCTACACCACGGCAGATGGTGAGCAGCGGAATGGCCGTTATACCGATGTCTGGGCGCGTCGGGACGGAAAGTGGCTCGCGGTATCGGCGCATGTGACGCGATAAAGATGTTCCCAGCCGGATCCGCTAACGACTGGCAATGTGCCGTCGGTGAACGGATTATGGT
>JBAQJG010000290.1:0-1661 GCA_049300145.1 Chthoniobacterales bacterium
GACTGCAAACCCTCGACGAGATCAAAACCGAGTTCCCGGGCACGCCGGTCATCATCTTGACAGCGCACGATTCTTTGCACAACGCGATCGAGTCGATTAAACGCGGCGCTTTCCATTTCATCAGCAAACCGTACGCGCCGGAAGCGTTGCTCAGCTTGGTGGAGAAAGCCTTGGAAAAGGAGTCGCTGTTGCGCGAGACAGCAGAATTGCGGCAGAAGACGCAACAACTGGAGAGACGTCTGGAGATGGCGGAGACGCGTCTCACTCCCGTTTTCAAAAGCAAAGCGATGCAAGAGATCGACGAATTGATCGGCGCGATGGCACCTTCGGAAGCCAACGTACTGATCACGGGCGAAAGCGGCACGGGCAAGGAAGTAATTGCCAATGAAATTCACACGCGCAGCCGGCGCGCCGGCAAGCCGATGGTCAAGCTCAATTGCGCGGCGTTTCCGCAGACTCTGATCGAGGGAGAGCTGTTTGGTTATGTGAAAGGCGCGTTTACCGGCGCGATGAATGATTTCCCAGGAATGATTGCGGCGGCGAAAGGAAGCACGCTGTTTCTCGACGAGATTTCCGACATGCCTCCGGATTTGCAGACGCGTTTCTTGCGCGTGCTGCAAGAGCGCGAGTACCGGCCGCTGGGCAGCACGCGTACGTTGAAGGCTGACTTCCGCCTCATCGCCGCGACCAATCGACCGATCGCGCAAGCACTGGCCGAAAACCGTTTACGCTCTGATTTGTATTATCGGCTCAATACTTTTCAGATCGAAGTGCCTCCGCTGCGCGAGCGGAAGCAGGACATTCCGCCACTGGTCGCTTCGTTTGTGAAACAGTTCGCGCAGCAACTCGGCAAACCCGAACCGGCCATCGCGCCGGATGCTTTCCAGAAATTGCTCGACTACGCCTGGCCGGGCAACGTGCGCGAATTGCAGAACGCAATGGAATACGCGGTGGTGCTGGCGCGGCAGAATTTGATTGGCGTGAAAGAGCTGCCCGCCGAAGTGCAGTTGCCCGCGGTGCTGCAACAAACGGAACGCAGCACTCCGCGAGCAGGTGTGCAGAGCCTGGACGATGTCGAGCGGGACACCATTCTTCAGGCGCTCGCGCATTGTCACGGCAACAAGAAAAAAGCGGCGGAGCTTCTCGGAATTCAGCGACCTACGCTCTATAATAAACTGAAGCGTTACGCGATCGAGCTCTGAGCTATCCGTTCGATTTTTGCTCTGGGCGGCGTTTTGATTTTCGAATTTCGATTTTAGATTAAGCGGCAGAGCAATCCGCAACTCGCAATCTAAAATCCGAAATGGCGACGTCTCGACACCTGGAACAAGTCCTAGCCCACGCTGAGAATCAGCTCGCGGCCACGGGCACAAGGCGTCCGACCGAAGTCTTACCACTTTACAAGAAATTCCTGAAGATCGAAGAGCATCGGCTGCGCTTGAAACACCAGGCTGGCGGCGGTGGCCGTGAAATCTGCGCGCGCCGGGCCGATCTTGTCGATATTCTGTTGCGACACGTTTTCGCCGCGGCCGCGGTCGCGGCGTGTAGTGATGAGGAGACACCGAGGGTGCCGCTGGCGTTGATCGCTCTGGGTGGATACGGCCGGGGCGAGCTCAATCCATTTAGCGATGTTGATGTGATGCTTTTGCACGGTCCCAAGG
>JBAQJG010000291.1:0-2614 GCA_049300145.1 Chthoniobacterales bacterium
CACAAAAACCGCCATGCTCGAGTCGCGTTATCTGGCGGGCGATGCAGAGTTGGCGCGTCAGTTTCGGGAACAATTTCGCTCAAAGTGCGTGGCCCGTCACGAGCGGAAATACATCGAGATGCGGATGCGGGACCAGGTCGCCCGTCACAAAAAATTCGGCGACAGCGTTTACCTGCAAGAGCCGCAATTGAAAAGCGGATGCGGCGGCCTGCGCGATTATCAAAATCTGCTTTGGATGACCTATTTCAAGGAGGGCGCCCTCACCACGACGCATCTCGTCGGGAAAGATTGGTTGAGCGAAACGGACCAGCGGCGGATCGATGCGGCCTACGATTTTCTCCTTCGTGTGCGCACGGATTTGCACTACGCGACCGGCCGCGCCACCGACATTCTGCATCTCAACGTGCAGGAACAGATCGCCAAACGCCTGCACTATTCCCAACAAAACGGGCAGCTCCGAAGCGAAGCGTTCATGCGAGAGTACTATGAGCACACGCGAAATATTTTCCGTGTGACCGAGCGAATCACAGCACAATTCGCAAGCGGGCGCGCCACGGAGCGAACACGTTCCCTTTTCAGTTTTCTTCCGTTGATGCGGATGGACGAGACGCGGTTGGAATCTTTTTTCATTCGCAGCGGACAACTCAACACCGACCAACGCGACCTCCTCCATAAAGATCCCGCGCAAATGATGCGAGTGTTTCAACTCGCGCAGGAGCACGCCGTGGATCTGAGTCCGGACCTGGCGGACTTGCTCAGCCGACGTCTCGGACAAATCACCCGCACTTATCAATATGCAAAGGCGCCGCGCGAGACCTTCATGGCGATCTTATCACGCAAAGGTGAAGTGGGACGCGTCCTGCGAATGATGCATCGGGTCGATTTTCTTGGGTGCTACATTCCCGAGTTCGGCCAGTTGACCTGTCTCGTGCAACACGAGTTCCTTCATCGCTACACCGCAGATGAGCACACGCTTGTTTGCATCGACAAGCTCGACGCGCTGGCGCGCACGGAAGATCCGAAGCTGATTCCATATCGAAAACTCTTTGAGCGGCTCGAAGATCCTTTCGTTCTCTACCTGGCGCTGCTTTTACACGATACCGGCAAAGCCGTCGCCGCGCGACCGCACGCGGAAGCCAGCGCGCTTTTTGCCCAGCGCGTTGCGACTCGCCTGCAGTTGTCATCCGAGCAGCGCAAATCTCTCATTCTCCTGGTCGATCATCACCTCACCCTCTCCAACGTTGCGCAGCAGAGAGATCTCGATGACCCGGCTACGGTGATGGAGTTGGCCACCATCGTGAAGCACGAAAAGAACTTGAATGCGCTGATGTTGCTCACCTTGGCTGATGGCCAGGGGACGAGCGCAGAAGCATGGTCCGATTGGAAGGAATCGCTGGTCTGGCAACTCTTTCATGCGACTTCGCGGTACCTGGCCGACCAGAAATCGTATTACGAACAAACAAAGATTGAGCGTGAAAGTGTGCAGCATTCCGTGGCCCAAAATCTGAGCGCGGACTTTACGGACGAAATTGAGGCGCACTTTGACTTCATGCCGGACAGTTACTTTCGTGCCTCGGACGTCCCTGAAATTGTCGGGCATCTCAAACTGATCCGGTCCTTCCTCCAGAACGTAGTGAGTGGGGGCGAGCAGCCGCTGGCCCCGGCGGTCAAATGGGAAGCTTTTCCCGGTCAGGGTCACAGCATTGTCAGTTTCTGTACCTGGGACCGCGAGAAGTTGCTGGCGAAAATCGCCGGATCGTTTTCGGTCGTTCCAATCAATATCCTGAGCGCGGATATTTTTCCGCGGGGAGACAATGTCGTTCTCGATATCTTTCGAGTTTGCGACACGAAAGACCACGCCGTCACCGACAAGCGGGATTTCGAGCTCGTTGAAAAAACCTTGCGGGGCGCACTGGAGGACATGAACTTCGACTTTGCGCCGCTGATGGAGGAGGCGAAGCGTCAAGGCCGCGATTGTGTCGCCCAGGAAATCGAATTCCCCACTCGCATCGCCATGGATAACAAGGCGCACCCCAACTACACGTTGATCCAAATCCAAACACCGGACCGACTCGGTTTGCTCTATGATCTTCTTTCCTGCCTCGACCGGGAAGGCGTTTCCATCGCCCTCTCGCGCATCAGCACGCAAGACGGCGCGGCCATCGACACCTTCTACGTCGTCGATCGTTTCAATCGCGGTAAAATTACCGATTCAAACCGCATCGCCGCGCTCCAGAAACGGGTTCAGGTAACGGCGCTGAGTGGGATCGAGCGCTGAATCGTGGACACGATGGAATCTTCTTCGCTCATCTATCTTCCCTGCTTATCGTCTCGCACCTTATGGACGTCATCATTCTCGCCGCAGGTTATGCGACCCGACTTTATCCACTGACGCTCGAGAAGGCTAAGCCACTGCTCGAGGTCGCGGGCAAACCGATCATTGAATGGGGGTTGGACACTCTCGCCAATGTTCCCGGACTCGGAACGATCTACATCGTGACGAACGACAAATTCGCGAATGATTTTCAAGCTTGGGCCGATCGCTATCAACATCGACAGTTACAGTTGAAGTTCAAAATCATCAACGATGGTTCAAAAAGCGACGATGATAAGT
>JBAQJG010000292.1:0-1628 GCA_049300145.1 Chthoniobacterales bacterium
GTCGTCATCGGCATAATTGCCGCGATCGTCGTTTGGGGCGCCAGCGACGCGTGGCCGGTGGCGGCGCCGTTCGTGGTGCTGTGGATCGCATCACCGGCCGTCGCTCGATGGACAAGCCTATTCCCGCTCGTGGCGGGTCGTCTATTGATCTCGGAGGCCGACGCGCGCGCCTTGAGGCTGATCGCGCGCCGTACGTGGCGGTACTTCGAGACCTTTGTCACGGTGGCGGACCACATGCTGCCGCCGGATAATTTCCAGGAAGACCCAACTCCCGTACTCGCCCACCGGACCTCGCCCACCAATCTCGGCCTCTATCTTCTCTCCGCGGTCAGCGCCCGCGACTTTGGATGGACGGGAACGACCGATACTATCGAGCGCTTGGAAGCAACGCTCGCCACGATGAGCGGCCTCCAGCGCTTCCGCGGCCATTTCTACAATTGGTATGACACGGGAGATCTTCGCCCACTGGATCCGCGGTACGTCTCCTCAGTGGATAGCGGTAATCTGGCTGGACATTTGATCGCGATTGCGAATGCCTGCCGGGAGTGGATCAGCTGCCCGCTTGCGGCCTCCCAACTATTCGCCGGCATCGACGATGCGTTAAGCCTGGCACGTGACGCCGTTCGAGCACTTCCCGACGACCGGCGAACCCAGTTCGCCACAGCACAGGAGCTTGATCGCGCGCTCGATGCCTTGGGCGCGGCACTCGGCAGAGATCATTCGCTGCCAGAGGAACTTCCTGCACGGCTAATGGACCTCGCGCATCAGGCCGCGACCGTGGTCGATATCGCTCAAGCGCTGGCCGCCGAACGCGGGGATGAGGTCAGTGTTGAAATGCTCTTCTGGGCGCAGGCGATACAGCGATCAATCGACAGTCACCGGCGTGACATGACCCGGACCGCCGCGATTGCCCAAGCGCTGAACCAGCGCCTTGCGACGCTGGAGTCGACGGCGCGATCGATGGCCGAAGAGATGGAGTTCGGTTTTCTCCTGGATCCAGATCGAAAGCTCCTCTCGATTGGTTATCTCGTCCCGGAGGGCAAGCTCGACACAAGCTGTTACGACCTGCTCGCCTCCGAAGCACGTCTCGCGAGCTTTGTGGCGATCGCCAAGGGCGACATCCCGTCGCGGCACTGGTTCCGGCTCGGGCGAGCCGTCGCCTCCGTCGAGTGGGGCGCGGCGCTGATCTCCTGGTCCGGATCGATGTTCGAGTATCTGATGCCGTCTCTCGTGATGAGCGCGCCGGCCGGCAGCCTGATCGAGCAAACGAGCCGTCTCATCGTCCGCCGGCAGATCACCTATGGCAAAGCGCGTGGCTTACCGTGGGGCATCTCAGAATCCGCCTACAATGCCCGCGACCTCGAATTCACTTACCAGTACTCGAATTTCGGCGTGCCGGGGCTGGGGCTGAAACGCGGCCTCAGCGAGAATGCCGTCGTGGCACCCTATGCAACGGCGCTCGCAACGATGGTCGAACCGGCGGCTTCAGCGCGCAACCTCGCCCGGCTGGCAGCGGTCGGCGCGAGCGGTCGCTACGGTTTCTACGAGGCGTTGGATTACACACGTTCACGTCTGCCAGAGGGCAAAGATTACGCGATCGTTCGCGCCTTCATGGCACACCATCAGGG
>JBAQJG010000293.1:0-13954 GCA_049300145.1 Chthoniobacterales bacterium
GTGAAGAGCAGCGTGTGATTCATCACGATCAGGTCCGCGGCGAGAAGGCGTTTGCGAGCTTGCTGGTAAAAACAACGCGGGTTTTGACCGCAGGTCTTTTGCGTGCAGAGATGCGCTTCGCTGCAAACTTGGGTCCAGACTTTCGGATCCGGCTCAACTGAGAGATCACTGAGCGAACCGTCGCGGGTTGTGCTGGCCCATTCCGCCAGCCGGGTCAATTCATTTTGCTCCGGACCGGTGAAAAGCTCATTCGCTTGTTGCCGCGCACGCTCCAGCCATCGCGGGCAAAGATAATTTTGCCGCCCTTTCATGAGCGCAGCGTCGAACTCGACCGGCAAAATCTTTTTTAAAATTGGGATATCTTTGTAAAGAAGCTGTTCCTGGAGATTAATGGTGTGCGTCGAAACGATCGCCTTTTTGTGTTGCTCAAGCGCGAACAGAATTGCGGGCGCGAGGTAGGCGAGCGACTTCCCGACGCCGGTGCCCGCTTCGACTACCAGATGCCGATCTTCCTCCAGCGCGCACGCTACCGCCACCGCCATCTCCTGCTGTTGCGGACGGAACTCGAAATTCGTCGCCTTTGAGAGGCGCCCATTTTCCGAGAAGATTTTGCGAATTCGTTCGACAAATTCGGTTCCCAGAGAATCTTTCAGCGCGATCATGGAATTGGCGATGGCCGGTTTGAAAATCCAGTTGTTTGCCAGCGGCTGAAATCCATTTGCGGAAATGCTATTGTAATTCGCAAATCGAAATTCGAAATTCGAAATTCCCGTGAGACTCCTCGATCGCTACGTCATTCGCAATTTTTTGCAGGTCTATCTTTACTGCATCGTGGGCTTTATCTCGATCTGGCTCATCTTCGACATCAGCGACAACATTTCGACCTTTATCGACGAGCATGTCGGTCTTCTTCTCACCGTCCGGTATTATCTCACTCAGGTTCCGCAGGTTTTCATCATCCTCCTGCCAGTTTCGCTTTTGCTCGCGCTCCTTTTTTCTCTGGGGCGAATGTCGCGCGCGAATGAAATCGTATCGATGTTGACCGCGGGCGTGAGCCTTCCGCGCGTTCTTCTGCCACTCATCGGCATGGGGTTGCTCACGGTCGCAGCAACCATGGCGCTAAACTATTCGCTCGCGCCGCACGCCGAGCTGGCGCGCAAAACATTCCTCTCGGAAGCGCATGCGCACCCAGAGACGCTGATCCAGGGACAAATCTTTCGCAATCGAACCGACGCGCGCACCTGGTTCGTGCAGAATTTTCGCGCCGGCGGCGACACGTTCAACAGTGTCCAGGTGCTCCAGCAGGACGCGCATGACAATATCGTGACAAATTATCTGGCAACGCGCGCGCTCTATCACCCGGAAACGAAAATCTGGGAACTCGAAGAGGTGAAGGTGGTTCATTACGATCCCGCCGGCAACATTCTCGAGGAACAGATCTATCCGTCGCTCAAGATCAACGACTGGAGCGAAACCCCATTTCGCTTGGGCAGCGCCAATGCGCGCGCGGAATTCCTCAGTCTGCCGGAGCTGCGTCAATATCTGCAGTTCAATGCCGATTTCCCCGCCACTCTGCTCGCGCCATTCCGCACGCATCTTCAGTACCGTCTCGCCCTGCCGTGGACCTGTTTGGTGGTGGTCTGCATTGCGGCGCCACTGGGTATCGGTTACTCGCGCCGCGGTGTTCTTTCCAGCGTGGCCGCTTCAATCATTCTCGTTTTCGCGATGAATTTTCTCACGCACCTCTTTCTCGCCCTGGGCGAGGGCGACCGCATTTCTCCGTGGGTTGCAGGGTGGACGCCCAACCTTCTCTTCGCTGCGATCGGTCTCTATTTGCTCTATCTTCGCGCTTCCAACCGCGAGGCGCCCGGCTTTCATCTCCTCAGGGCGCGGCGTATATTGGCGCGATGAATCCGCTCCCAAACGAATGGGCGATCAAGCATCGCGCAGATGCGTGTGCCTCCACCCATCGACCTTTCGCGCCCGGCGAATATTTCTACACGCTGCTCTTTCGCGATCCTGATGGCTATCGCCGTGAAGATTTGAGTGAAGAAGCGTGGTTAAACCGGAACGAGAACATTCAGCCATTTTCATTTTGGAAAACACGTTACGAACCTTTGCCACCGCCGGCGCCCGAGCCTCTGGCAAAAGAAAATGCCGAGCAACTTTTCCGGCGTTTGATTGCATCGAAAAACGCTCCGCCGAACGCATGTTACGTTCTCGCCGCCATGTTGGAGCGCAAGCGGGTCCTGAAACAAATTAAGAGCGAAGACGCTGCGAACGGACGCGTTTTGGTTTATGAGCACGGACCGACCGGCGACGTTTTCATTGTGCCCGACCCGCAATTGCGGCTCGATGAATTGGAAGACGTGCAAAATGAAGTCGCGCAACTGCTCCACACCGCGGCGTAGCAGCTTAGGAGGATCGAGCGGTCGTCGCCGCGGCGACCTCGATGTTAAAACTTGGCGGCGAAAGCCGCATTAATTAGCATCGCCCCGAAAGCGTTCGGGGGGCCGATCCACCTTGAAGCGCGCAAATGCTCGTCATCACAATGATGCGATGCCCTATCGCGGGTTCCCTTCCAACCTGCATCATGAAGTCCCGCACTGGGTCGAGACCAGCGCGCTGTTTCACATCCGAATCGCCGTTGACCGCGAAAAAGAGCAAGGTCCATTAACTGATACCCCGTTTGCGCAAGCAATGCTGGATTCCGCTCGATTTTACGAGATCAAACAGCGCTGGTACATCACGCTGTTTCTGCTCATGCCAGATCATCTCCATGCCCTTCTTTCCTTCGCGAGCGACGAGTCGATGAGCAAGATCGTTGGCGATTGGAAGCATTTTCAAACGCGTAAACACCGCATTATTTGGCAGTAAGGATACTTCGATCACCGCCTGCGCGATGACGAACGCGGCGAACGGCTATCAGCGAAGATGAATTACATTCGGGACCATCCCGTCGCCGCCGGTCTATGCATAAGAACTGAAGACTGGCCGTGGATTATTGAGCGCTCTGCGTGAAGTGGATCGAGCAGTCCCTTGCTCGATGTTAGAGACGTCGCCGAAGCCGCATTGTTACCATCGCCCGACGGAGCAGCCGATTTACCTTACTGAGAACATAACACTCGATTCACCTGCACAGCAGACCTTCTTGTGAGACAATGCAATAATGAAATCCACCCTGCCCTGGTTTTCCGGCCGTTTCCCCCTTTATCTAGCTCCGATGGCCGGAGTATCGGACAAAATCTTCCGGCAACTGTGCAAGGGCTATGGTGCGGATGTCCTCACGACCGAATTTGTTTCCGCTGAAGGAATCTTTCGGTGCAACGAGCGGACGCGCGAGTATCTCGACTTCGACGAAATTGAGCGGCCAATTGGTGTGCAACTCTTCGGTGCAAATGCCGAGCACATGGCGGAAGCAGCGCGCCAGGTCATCGATTGGGTGCGCCCGGATTTTGTCGACCTAAACTTTGGTTGTCCGGTCAATAAGGTGGTCGCGAAGAATGGCGGCTCAGCATTGTTGAAGGATTGCCCAACTCTCGCCAGCGTCGCCGTCGCGGTTGTTCGCGCGGTCGCCCCGATGCCGGTCACGGCGAAGATCCGGATTGGGTGGGACGCTGATTCAATCAACGCTACTCGCGTCGCGCGCGTTCTTGCCGATGCCGGAATCGCTGCGATCACCGTGCATGGACGCACCCGCGCACAAGGTTACGCCGGTGCGGCGGATTGGAACGTCATCGGCGAGGTTGCCGCCGCGGTTCCGGTTCCCGTTATCGGAAATGGCGATCTCTCCAGCGCAGCTGATGTGGCTAAACGACGTCGTGAGACCGGAATTTCGGGCGCGATGATCGGTCGCGCGGCCATGAGCGCCCCATGGATTTTCAGTCAGACGAAACAGTATCTCGCCACGGGAGAGATGGTCGATCCACCAGACTTATCGGAACGGTGGAAGTTAATCCTGCGACATTGCCGCCTCGCTGTCCAAGCCTGGGGAGCAGAAGAACCGGCGATCCGATCAATGCGCGCGAGGCTGATGGCCTACTCGAAAGGTTTCCCCGGCAGCAAAGTGCTCCGCGAGAAATTTCAGCATGTTTCGACCCTGGCGGAGATCGATGCAATCGCGCAAGACCACTTGCAAAGGTCGTTCGAGCCAGCAGCTTTGATTGCTGCGTGATCTGATTCTACCGTGCAGACCTCCGAACAACCAACTGCGCCGACAATCAATTACAAGATTGGCAACGAGCGCTTAATCAAAGTGACCGAGAATGCGTCGCGCAAGTTGACTTCGTTGCTGGAAAAACAAGGCAGACCAAACGGCGCTTTGCGTCTGGCTGTGATCGGGGGCGGATGCTCGGGCCTGCAATATACCATGGACCTGGTCGACGGCCCCAAAGACCGCGACATTCTTGTTCCAACCTCCAACGTGCGTCTGGTTGTCGATCCAAAGAGCGCACTCTTCGTCAGCGGTTCGGTCCTCGATTACAGCGAAGACCTGCAAAAAGGCGGTTTCAAAGTCACCAATCCAAATGCGGTCGCGCACTGCTCTTGCGGCGAGAGTTTCGCGGTGTGACCTGTAGTCACACGGCCCTGGCCCTGTGGGCCGCGAGTACGTGCCTCAACAGAGGCGCGGCCACACGAGCGCCGTAGGCGCGCTGTGTTTATAGCTTGCAATTCGCCTATCAGAATGAAGCTCCGTCAGGAGCGGCATCAGCACGAACATGTCGCTCCGAATGGAGCTTGTCTCCTTATCGAGACGATGTTCTATAAACGTGACGCGCCTACGGCGCTTAAGCATAACAGTTTCTCAATAGAGCCAGACTGTGCCACGTCGCTGTGCGCGACGCGCGCACGGGCAGAGTTCTAGAAGCAAACGGGCATATCTGTTCATTTGAACTTGCACAGGGGTTGGTTTCAGCGATCATAAGACATGCTGACGGACCGTCAGAAAAACGTTCTCGATTTTATTCAACGCGAGCAGCGCGAGAAAGGGATTACGCCGAGCACGCGCGAAATCCAAAGCCATTTTCGTTTCGCCAGCCAAACATCGGTCATGCAGTACATTGCCGCGCTCGAGCGCAAAGGCTTTCTCGATCGGCATGCGCGCAAGGCGCGTGCCTTGATTACGCCGGTGCAAAAGGTTCGCATCACTGATATTCCGATTTATGGACAGATTCCCGCCGGGATGTCCGCCCTGACCGAGCAGACGATCGAAGGCCATGTTTCCCTCGATACGCGCTCGGCCAATATTTCAAAAAATCGAGAAAAGTTTGCCTTGCGCGTGCAGGGCGACTCGATGATCGGCGCGCATATTATCGATGGTGACATCGTGATCTTGGAAGACAGCAAAGAGGTACACAATGGCGATATCGTGGCGGCGCTGATCGATGGGGAAACAACCTTGAAACGCTACGTGATGGAGCATGGACGGCCTTATCTAAAAGCGGAAAACCCACGGTATCCAAATTTGATTCCGGCGCGTGAGTTGAAGATTCAGGGCGTAATGGTATCGCTGGTGCGAAAGCAAGAGCGACGAAAGCGCTAATAACTCCGAAAGCTTCGCGAATAATGTTCTTTTGAACATATCTATCACTCATGCCATCTTCTCTCGATGGCTGCGAGCGGCAAAGTTGTCGATCTTCGAAACCTGCTGGCCGAACGGTTTCCTCACCCGCCTGTCTCCAAACAGGGGCGTTTAATCACAGGTTTATCTTTTCTCGATCAAACGATCGGTGGCGGGTTGCCCAAAGGCGCCATCACCGAATTGATTAGCCCGCAAGTAAGCGCGGGAAGCGCCTCGCTCATTCATGCGCTTATTCAAAGCGCGAGTGGCATAGCCGTCTCGCCTGTAGGGCCAACAGGCATCTTGTCCGCCGTCGGACGGACTCGCTGCGGCGAGCCTGCCTTGGTCGATTCGGCAGGCGAGACGCCTTCCTTCCCCATAGACTCACCACGGGACGAGTCCGTCCGACTGGCGGACAAGATGTCTGTGCCCCAACCCGTTGCGCTGATCGATGGCTGCGATTCGTTTGATCCGCAACCCCTTGGCAACGCGTGTTTGGGTCATCTTCTTTGGGTGCGTTGCGACAAAGCATTTGAGGCGATCAAAGCAGCCGATCTGCTCTTGCGTGACGGCAATTTCCCATTGGTGATTGTCGATCTTGTCCTCAATCCGCCGGCGGAATTGCGGAAAATTCCGCAAACGAGCTGGTATCGTTTGCAACGGCTGGTCGAACCAACCTCCGCTGTATGCCTGGTCTTGATCCGCCAGAGCATAGTGGGCAGCGCACAATTAAAAATCGTTCTCGACAATTTGTGGACGCTGAAAACTTTTGAAAAAAATAATGCGACTTCGCGATTGCAATTTCGCATTCATCGATCACATCTCGGTAGAGACATCGCGCCGCGATGTCCGGACGGCGCAGCGCGCCGTCCCTACCTCGCCACTGCGAATTGATGTTTGCGACGATTTATTTACCGAACTTTTATTTGCAGGCCGCCATCCGTCATCAACCGGAATTGCGCACCCTGCCGGTGGCGCTCATCGAGGAACAGGAAAACAAACCGGTCATCATTCAACTGAATCACGCTGCCGAATCCGCCGGTGTTCGCAAAGGGATGACGCCGAGTCAGGCATTAGCGCGCTGTTTGCACGTGGTGATAAAAACGCGCGAGCGTGCGCGAGAAAGATCGATCACCGAGATTTTGATTCAGCATGCGTTCACTCTATCTCCTTTTGTCGAATCAACTGCGCCCGGCGTTTGCACCATTCAATTTGGAAGACAGCCATCCCGGCTGTCAGGGCAGACAGGCTTCACGAAGGTCTCGCGTGTGATCGAACAACTAGCCGAATGCGAGATTACTGCCCAAGCCGGAATCGCACATTTGCCTGACGCAAGCTTTCTCGCAGCGCACCTGGCGCGGCCAGTTCTGCAAATCGACGATGCAAAAAAATTTCTCGCGCTGCTGCCGATCGAAACACTCGCGATCGCGCTTAACTGACCGATGGCTCCGGTTTTCGTTCGATGAAGACCCGGTAAACCAAGCCGCCCAGCGCTCCGCCAATCAATGGCCCGAGCCAATAAACGTAATGATCGTGCCAAAAATTCGCGGCCAACGCCGGGCCGAAAACCCGCGCCGGATTCATGGCCGCGCCGGTCAGCGGTCCTCCGAACAAGATGTCGAGGGTGATCGTCGATCCAATGGCAAAGCCGGCGATTTGCCGGCTCCCTCGTTGATCAACCGCCGTACCATGAACAACGAAGACGAGAAAGAAGGTCAGAATCGCCTCCACTAAGATTCCCTGTCCGCCATTCAGATTGATCGCGAGCTGCGGCGTGCCAGTTACGACTACGTCCCGTCCAAACAAGCCCAGGCAGATCAAAGCCGCACTGAAACCCCCGAGTAATTGCGCGATCCAAAAGCGAATCGCGTCCGGAATCCTCATGTGACCGCCGCAAACCAGGCCGAAAGTCACGGCCGGATTTAATTGGCCGCCGGAAATGTGCATAGTGGCAGAAACAAAGGCCGCGATGGTTAGGCCATGAGCTAGCGCCACGCCGAGGACGTCGTGTCCGGCGGTTTTGATCGCACCGATACCAACAAAAATGAGCGCGAATGTTCCGATGAACTCTGCGAGGCAGGGACGAAACTTATCCATGCTTCGATCCAATCAGATCACGCGCGCTCTGACAACGGCGTTTTCGGCGTGGCCGCCCCGGATCAACCGCCGGCGTAATTCGGATATCTCTCGCGCAACTGCCGGGCGAGCCGATCGGCCTCATCGGTTTTGCCCGCGCGTTGATAGGCCAAGGAGGCCTTCTCCAACGCGCGAGGCGTGATGGCCGGATCGTCGTAAAGCAAGGCGACGCTCATGAATGCCTTTCCGGCATCATCGAAATTTCCGCGCTCCGACTGGACATCGCCCGCGAGCAGGCGCGCTTCGGCATTGACGCGGCCTTCAGGCTGCAGGGCCATGATTTCCTCCGCGATCTTCTGCGCATCATCTGGTTTATGTGCGCCGATTTTCACTGCGCCGAGCGCGAGCAATACTTTCGCCTTTCCCGCCGGATCGGTGGCCACCTGTAAATATTTATCAAACGCATCCTCCGCTTCGGCGAAGTTTTTCAACTTCGATGCCGTGTCTCCGAGGTAAAACAAAAAGTCCGGCTTCACGTTGGCGGGATGGTCGATCTTTTCGAGTGCGCTCAGGTACTTTTCGGCGACTTCATAATTTTTTTCGTTGTAATACTCGATCCCGAGCCACTCGAGAATTTCCGCCGGCACGCTCACCGTCGGGCTCGTAGCCATAAAATCGTTTACTTCTTTCGTGAGAGCGGATCGATCTTTCAACCCAAAATAGGATGAGATGATCCGCAGGGTCGCGAGGTTGTAATATTGCTCTTTGTTGAGTTGACGCGCGGTATCCAGCGCAGCCAGTGCGGTCTTGTAGTCTTTCGCTTCAAATGCGGCCTTGCCGATATAATATTGCGCCTGTGCCGCGACCGAACTCCTGGGAAATTCTTTCAGGAGCTGGCGAAAGGTTTCGGCCATGCCTTTCGCATTCTCCTGTTGTCCGAGAATAAGCGCTTTTAGTTGCAGGGCCGCTTCACGCTCGTGCGCGCCGGGGTACTTCGTAAGGATCGTGTTTAAGTCGGAAAGCGCGGCACCGTAATTTTTGTCTTGCTCGTAAGCTAAAGCGCGTTGAGCGAGGGCGGCAGGCACTGGTGGATTATCTGGAAAGGCCTGCAGGTAATAGGTGAAAGCTTCGACGATTCCGGAAATGTTCTTCAACTGCACGCAACACAAGCCGAGTTTGTAAGCGGACTCGGCGCGCAACTTTGGAGAAAGCTGAGAGGCGCGCAGTTCCGAGTAGATTGGCGCTGCCTGCGCGTAATTCTGTTGCTTGTAGAGCGCTTCCGCTTTCAAGAGCCTCGCCTGGTCGGCGCGCTCAGCCGTAGGATTGGACTTGAGAAATTCATCCACCTCTGCCAGAAGCGACGGCGGATCCGAGTTGTAGATGTTGATGAGCCGCTCATAGGCCGCGTCCTTCGCTTCTTCCCGGTCCGGATATTTTGCGATGATCTGGCGATAAATCTCTTCCGCTTCCTTTGCATGACCAAGCTGCCGCTCGCTGTTTGCCGCAAGCAACATCACCTCGGCCTGGCCCGCCTCTGGAAGCTTCTCTTGCTCTTTCTTATAATCGGCCAGCAACTGCGCGTATTGACCGGACTGATACTGCAAGCGGCGCAACCCAACCTGCGCGATCGCCCGGAATCTTCCGGCTTCCGGCAGGGTGCGGCCCTTTTGCAGTAAGCTGGCGGCTTTATCGACCATCGCCTTGTCGATCTTGCCTTTTTCGGCTTGCACAAGATCGAGAGCGATCATGCCGCCGCGTACCGCCGCCTCCGCTTTTAAAGCCGGCTTCTGAGTTTCATTCGCGAGAGCTTCGTATTGCTTGAGCGCATCGGCTTTCTTTCCCCGCGCAGAGAGGATTGATGCTGCCGCCAATCGGGAATCCTCGCGATACGGGTTGGGGTTTTTGGCATCGCTTACCTGTTGATAGATGCCGCAGGCTTCGTCTTTGCGACCGAGTGTTTCGAGACAGCGTGCCTCGAAATAGCGGGCCGAAAGCGCCACCCCAGACTCCTTCGATTTCGCGGCAGCGCGATGAAAAAGCGGCAGGGCGGCGGCATAATCCTTCTCCGTGAAGGCCGTCTCGGCCAGAACATAGGCGGCGGGGCCCGCAAATTCACTGTCGTCATAGTCGTCGAGGACTTTCTGGAAACTCTTGCGCGCGGCGCCGGAGCGATTCAGCGCGCGGTGACATTCCCCGAGAAAGAAATAGACGCTGGCGCGGCCGGGTGCGGCGGGATATTCGTCCAAATATTTTTCGTACTCAGGAACGGCGAGATCGTAGAGTTTGCGCAGGAACAGCGCGTTCGCGTAATCGAGCTGGCGACGATCTGGTGACTCCGCTTCCGCCGGCGCCGCTTCCGAGTCCCGCGCCCGCGGGATCTCCGCGGGCGGTGCCTGGAAATCCCGCAGGTGCGGGACAGGGGGCTGATCGACCGGCAGAGCACGCACGACCGGAGGTTCATCTACCGGCTGAGCGCGGCGCACTTCCGGATAACTTTGAGCCAGGACTGGGCCCGCACTCAAAATGAGCGAAACGAGTCCGGCTAGACCGCCCGCGCGCGGCGCTATTTTCATTTTGCTGTCGCGAAAGCGACGTTCGTTATCCCGGCGTCAGTACAAATGTTCAATACGCCGATGATGTTTTTGTAAGCGCCAGCTTCATCGCCACGAATCACAACGGCCTGCTCCGAGTTGAGCTGAACCAGACCTTTGAGCAGCTCCGTCAGCTCGGCGCCCGAAAGGGTGCGCCTATTTACAACTACGTTGCCGTCCGTTTTTACATTGACAACCACGTCACCGATCGACGCCGGCTTGTCTTTCGCGGCCGAAGCCTTCGGCACCTTGACGTCCAACTCGTTTTCGTTCCGGGCCGCGTTCCAAGTGAGCAGGAAAAAGATCAGCAACAGCAGCAGGACATCGACCAGTGGCGCGAGCTGAATGCCCGGATGATGCAATTGGGCGCGACTACGCAAATTCATGTTGGAAAGATGCCGATTTTTCCTCGGCGGCGCGATTGGCGACGTTAAAATTCATCCTCGAGCAGCACGGGTGTTCGCTGCTCCGCCTGCTTGCTGTATTGCAGGGAAAGCAAAGCCAACACGTGCGTGCAGGCGGATTCCAAGTCCGAAATCAATCGTTGCGCTCTGCCGCGGAAAAATGCGTAAAACATCATGGCGGGAATTCCAATAGCCAGCCCGGCTGCAGTGTTAACCAACGCCTCGCTGATCCCTTGCGAAAGAAGCACATAGCGCGCTGTGCCAAGATCGGCGCCAAGCGCGCCGAACGAGCGAATAATTCCAAAGACTGTGCCAAGCAGGCCGAGCAGCGGCGCGATCATCCCGATGTCGGCCAGATAGACGACGCGATTGTTGAGGTTCGCTGCCACACGCGTCCCTTCCGTCTCAGCGATCTCGCGGACCTGCTGAAAATCCGCGTTCGGGTTCTTGGTTGTGAAATCGAGCACCTTTTGCACGACGCGCGCGATGGCTTCACCGTGCCGATTGGAAACGGCGAGTAATCCCAGGTAATCACGCTTCCGCAACAACGCATCCGCCGTCGCCATGTAGCCGCTCGAAACAACTGCGCCGCGCCGGATCGTCATCAAATAAACGATCACGAGCATGACGGAGAAGATCGACAATAACACCAGCGGCACCATCACCGGCCCGGCTTTGAGCAGCGCGTCCAGCACTGTCTTTGTATGCGGCAGGTCCGGCGTCAGCGGCGGCGTCGCGCCCTGAGCAAGCAAAGGAGTTGCGATCGCCGCAGCGATCAGCAAGAAAAAAATCTTCATGCCGAAAGTTCTGTAACGATAAACGGAGCGGCGCAGGTTGCAAATCGCTGCTCAAAGGGTAAACACGGTTCGGCATTGCAAGTTGCAAAAACGTCGCTTTAGCGGGCAACGCCCGCGCTTGGAGTGCGGCAACGCTTTGCCGATTTCACGCGAGGCGACATGTCGCCTCGTTTCAATGCACGGACGTGTCCCGCGAGGGCAGCCCGCAGGCGCCCTCCTTTTTCTCCTCTGCCTTGTCACGCTAACGTCGGCTTTTAATTTGCCGAACAGATCGTCGGAACTGTCGCCGCGGTTGGCTTCCCTCAGCACGACCGCAAAACGTGCACAGCAACGCACCGTGCTGACTGTCGCTGATCGTGTACTCTATCAGCGAGCGATTGAAGAAGTTTACTGGCGTCATCGGATTTGGCCAAAAGACCGCCCCGATCCCAAGCCTTCGCTCGGCGAAGTGATGCCTTCGGCGCAGTCTGGAAAAGAAAGTCGAAGACTATCTGCGCAACTCTGAAGCACTGGAGGATTATTGGCAACAACCGCTTAGTGCTGAGCAGTTGCAGGCTGAGATGGAGCGCATGGCGCAGTACACCAAACAGCCCGAGGTGCTGCGCGAACTCTTTGAGGCGCTCGGGAACGATCCATTTGTCATCGCCGAGTGTCTCGCCCGACCCGCGCTATCGGAGCGTTTGGTAACAAACTTCTACGCCCACGACCAAAGATTTCACGGCGAACTGAGACAGCGCGCTGAAGCTGATCTGCGAGCGCATCACACCGTTACGCAGATGAAGCATATCAGCGGGAAGTATAGCGAGATTGAGTTAGTCAGAAGCAACAACGAAGAAATTGTAGGTCAAGCGTCTCGCTTGCCCAGCGAACAATTGGCAGCCGAAGCGCCACCCGTACATCAGGCGGATTCGACCACCGGCGTGAAGCTGAACAGCCTCGAGTGGGACGAAAACGTGCAAAGACTGGCGGCAATGTTTGGTGGTACCAAAAATGGTAGGGCGCGACTGCCAGGCGCGCCGATCAGGCAGATCAAAATCGGAGTATTAAGTTCCTTACAGGAAGATGAGGGGCGTTACTATACGACGGCAGTACTTAAGAAAAGCAAAGACCACTTGACGCTCGCTACGGTGGAATGGCGCAAGCAGCCATTGGAGTCGTGGAGAGTCAAAGCGGAAAGCCAAATGCCGAAAGAAATGGTAGCGAGGACTGCTAACTACACGCTTCCCACCGTATCCGATGGCGCAAACGGAGGCACTGATGATACGTGGGCAGCCACTGCCAGCGAGCCCTCTACCCGATGGTATCACACGGCGGTGTGGACCGGCAGTGAGATGATCACCTGGGGCGGGCTCAACGGTGACTATTCTTATTCGAACACCGGCGGGAGATACAATCCCAGCACGGACAGTTGGACAGCCACCAGCACGACCAATGCGCCTTCCGCACGAGACTATCACACAGCAGTTTGGACTGGCACTGAGATGATCGTCTGGGGCGGGCATTTTTATGATGGCAGCGATCACTATTTGAACACCGGCGGGAGATACAATCCCGGCAGCGACAGCTGGACAGCCACTAGCACCACTAGTGCGCCATCTAGCCGATCCAATCACACGGCAGTGTGGACCGGCAGTGAAATGATCGTCTGGGGCGGGTATTTTTACGATGGTAGCAGTCACTATTTAAACACCGGCGGGAGATACGATCCTGCAACGGATAGTTGGACAGCGACTAACACAGCCAACGCGCCCTCTGACCGATACGCTCACACGGCAGTGTGGACTGGCGGGGAAATGATTGTTTGGGGTGGATTCTTTAATGATGGTAGCAATCAGCACTTGGATACGGGCGGGAGGTATAATCCTGCCACGGACAGTTGGGTAGCAACCAACACCACCAACGCGCCTACTGGCCGATACCTTCATACAGTAGTGTGGACGGGCAGTGAAATGATCGTCTGGGGTGGGGATAACGGAAGCTTTTTGAACACGGGCGGGAGATACAATCCGGGCACCGATAGTTGGGGAGTCACCAGTATTACCAACGCGCCGACTGGCCGGTTCTCTCACACGGCAGTGTGGACGGGCAGTGAAATGATCGTCTGGGGTGGGGTTTTTTATGACGGTAACAATCATTACTTGAATACCGGCGGGAGATATAATCCTAGCACGGACACCTGGATGGCCACCAGCACTCCCCACGTGCCTACTGGCCGATACCTTCATGCGGCGGTCTGGACCGGCAGTGAAATGATCCTATGGGGCGGATATAACTACGGTTTCTTGAACACGGGCGAGAGATACAATCCAGGTACCGATAGTTGGACGTCTACCAGCACTAGCAATCCGCCGAGTGCCCGATCCGGTCCCACGGCAGTGTGGACCGGCAGTGAAATGATCGTCTGGGGTGGATGGAATGGAGCCGGTGTTAACACGGGCGGGAAATACAATCCGGGCACGGATAGTTGGGCAGCGACAAGCAACACCAACGCGCCCTCTGGCCGAGGTGGTCACGCGGCAGTTTGGA
>JBAQJG010000294.1:0-1619 GCA_049300145.1 Chthoniobacterales bacterium
AGGCGAGGGCGTTGTTTCCCATGCTTATCATCCGGAACTCCTGTTCGCTGCGTAATGGCCAAGTGCCCACAATAGCAAAGCCTGCGCGCAGAACGGCGGTTAGAAAAGTCTCCCAGCCGGTTGAAGAGGTGCCAGCGTCGCCACTCGTTTCCGACTGCTTGAACGCATAATAAATCGTAACGGGACCCTCGGGATGAGCTGTCTCTGCGATGTTGTGAATGACTCGGGTCATCCCCTTCAAGAAAAATGCTTCTGCCTTCTCCTTGCTGCCATGACGATAAGGCGTAGCGATCAACTCTTCAGTCTTCGGAACAGCCATTGTTGCGAGCGTTGTAGGGAAAACGGATCGCAAACTTCGGCGTAGCCAAATATAGAAAAAATCTGAGAGATCGGCATAGCCGATGTTGTCGTAGTAAGGAGGGTCAGTGGAGACCGTCTTGAGCTTGGAGACTGTCTGGGTTTGAGCGTCAGCTTGGATGGCAAAGCCAGCGGCCGCTGGAGATAATTTTTCGATGCAGTCAGCGATGTATTGCGCCGCTGGAGAAAATCCGCCGACCGTATCGGCAAGAAGGGCCGCTTCCGGATAATCCCATGTCATAGGAATGGCTTGTTTCCCAAAGAGATTCATCACTTTCTGATTGCCAGGAACCCAGCGGGTCACTGAGTTGGAGAAATCTGCACAACGATCGACAACAAAGGCGAGATAGACGCTGACGGATTCCGCATAAGCGGTAGCTCCGATTCCACCGGCTTCGAGACCTCTGCCGTCATCATCCATTCCGGCATTGATGGCATCTTGGCGGATGCGTTCGCGTGCCTCAATTACTAGATCACTGAGGGTCGTCAGTGCTACCAATTGCCGCGGCGTAAAAAGGTCACCGTAAGTATTAAGCCCGTAGTTGGGAGTCTTGAAATCGCGAGTGTTGTCCGGCAGCACCATATCCGGTTTCCAAGTTGGCGTTGCTTTCCTGCCAGTTGTCTCAGCCTCAACGGTGGGAGTAAGGTAAATCCGGCCGCGAGGCCCTTCGGCAACAATGGCCATTAACTTCTGTCCCATGCGGCCAGCCTTTCCTTCATTCCTGATATAATCGTAATCGATGGGAGTATTGGAAATCAGACAGCGGAATGCTTTTCGTTTCCCAGCCGTGGTGCCCAAATCTGCCTCCGGTGGAGGCGTGCCAAGTTTCACCTTAAAAATATATTTATCTCCATCGACGCGAGGTTGCACGTATGCCTCGCTGCCCTCTTTGTTGGCGAGAATAAAGGTTGAGGCGAGCGGCACATCCACATGAGAGAACGCAGGGTTCGCGCTCTTAACCGTGCGTGACCATAGCCATGCGATGACGCTCACTCTTTTGCCGACCAGCGCCTTTAGGTCAGATCGTTCCTTCGCCATCTCCGCGGTGATTTCCACGTCTGGGTAAAGGTGCCCAATGCGCTTATGGGCTTCTGCCCGAATCCACGCTCCGTAGCGACGCACATCTTCCGCAAGACCAGTTGCGCTCGGCCAAGATCTTGTGAGTCCGAGTTTACTTCCCTTCCTCGACTCTGGATCTGCGCCTACCGGACTACGTCCAGCAAACTTGGGCGGAATCTCGATCATGGCCTTGTTGATAAGC